>DATCJR010000038.1 GCA_036562685.1 Clostridia bacterium
TGAGCTTCTATCAGCAATTCACTTGAAGGCATTATGGCTTCGTCAACAACTTTGTCTGAAAAATCGGCATTATAATCCATGCTGTTGGTTGCTCCGTCCGTATCGACAAACAGCACTTTGAAATTAGCTCTGCCGTTATAACGAACTTCGCCTGCCAGCGCCTCATAAGATAAAATATCGCTGTCGCATGAAATAGTCAAAATTTTGGCTATTTTTGCATCTGTTTCGGGCTGAAGCCTTGCCTCAATAGCGACCTGATTTGGAGTAACATTTTTAAAATGCTCCGGAATAATTTTTTCATATATTTGCTCTGATGCCATAATGATGCCCCCTGTTAATATTTACAGTGTAACAATATATTTTATAGCGATAGCTGTTGTTTTATGACTATAAATATGTATTTTATTTTTTTATCTAGGTGCTTTTAATAATATATTGCGTTTGGTTTATTTTTATGACCAAAGGGGCATAATAATCAAAGTTACCTTAATTTGGTTTTTAAAAAAACATTTACCAAAGATCTAGGAGAAAAATATGAGAAAACCTATTTATGAAATGGAATCTGTAAAGCAAAAGATATTAGAGTTAAAAGGAAAAGCAATAAAGCTTACAGTTCATCGTGGCAGAAAACGCTATGTTAAATATACAGGAATATTAGAAGAAATCTATCCTTCTGTTTTTACAGTCAGAATAAATGAACATAAATCTATGGATATTATCACTTATTCTTATTCGGATGTTTTGTGCGGAGATGTCAAGATTTCTGTGCCTGATGTAATGTCAGCCACATAATCATAGCAGCAAAAACGACAATAAAGACATAAGCACAAGATAAACTGAGAATCCCCAAAAGGCGTGATTTGATACAATTTTGAGCATAATTTTTGCGGAGAAAAATCCGCTTACCAAAGCGCTCAAAAAACCAGCGATTATTGCGCCTGCGCCTATATCCACATTTACAACGCCTATGTCTATTATATCAACAACTACTGCACCCAAGACTACTGGTATGCTCATCAAAAAGGAAAATTTGGCTGCAGTTTCTCTATCTTGACCTGCTACCAGTCCTGCGCTTATTGTTGAACCGCTGCGGGATATGCCAGGAAACACTGCTATGCCCTGAAACACGCCCATAATAAATGCCTGCCCAACAGTAATTTGGTCTAAACCGTTGTTACCCAATAACCATTTTTGAGGCTTCTGCGAAACAAGATCGCCGATAAGCAAAAAAATTGCGCTTATCATAAAACCCCAGCCTAAATAGTTTCCGCCAAAGCTTGCTTTTAAAAAGGCTTCAAACACAAACACTATAACCGCTGCAGGTATAGCAGAAATTATGATATTAACTGTAAGTTTAGAAAACGGATTAAGAAATAATTTTTTTATTTCTTGAAACAAAACCGCAATTACTGATATCAATGTAGCAAGATGCACCACAATATCAAAGCTAAGCGCACTTTCGGATATATTAAAGAGGTTTTGAAATAAAACCAAATGACCGCTGCTAGAAATAGGCAAAAATTCTGTAAGCCCTTGAATTAATCCTAAAATTATCGCTTCCCAAATAGTCATAATTAATAGATATGGAATATTGCTTCAAAAAATAACCTAATTTGTATAACCCTTGGATTTAAGTCTTTGGACTTTTTTTTCGTGTGTGCTATAATACCTCTTGCTTAATAATTTTATTTTGGAGTTCGTTTGAAATGAAACTGGGTGTAGTGGGTTTGCCCAATGTTGGCAAAAGCACGCTTTTTAATGCAATAACTAATGCCGGTGCAGAAAGCGCCAATTATCCGTTTTGTACTATAGAACCTAATGTAGGTGTAGTCAATGTTCCTGATCCTAGACTTGAAGTTTTGGGAAAATTATATAACACAAAAAAAATAACACCTGCCGTACTTGAATTTGTAGATATTGCCGGACTTGTAAGAGGAGCAAGCCGCGGCGAAGGCTTGGGCAATAAGTTTTTGTCGCACATAAGAGAAGTTGATGCTATTGTTCATATAGTAAGATGCTTCGATGATCCAAATATAATTCATGTTGACGGAAGTCCTAATCCAAAGCGCGACATAGAAACCATAGAGCTAGAGTTAATTTTGGCTGATATGGAAAGCGTAACAAAAAGAATAGACCGTGCTTCAAAAGCGGCAAAAGGCGGAGATAAGCAAAGCATTCAAGAGCTAGAACTTCTTAACAAAATCAAGACTGCTTTGGAAAGCGGAAAAAATGCACGAAGTGTTCTTTCAACACCTGAAGAAATAGAACTTGCTCAATCGTTTTTCCTTTTGACCACCAAGCCCGTAATATATTGCGCTAATATTGGTGAAAATGATATCGGAAAAGAAACTGATTATGTAAAAACTGTGCGTGAATATGCCAAGGAACAAAATTCTGAATTTATGGTCATCTGCGCCAGAATTGAAGAAGAACTTGCCAGCCTTGACAAAGAAGAAAAAGAGCAGTTTATGGAAGCTTTGGGTCTAAAGACCAGCGGACTTGAACAGCTTATTGTTACAGGTTATAGACTTTTAGGCTTAATCAGCTACTTGACTGCTGGCGAAAAAGAAGTAAGAGCGTGGACCATAACCAAAGGTACCAAAGCACCGCAAGCAGCAGGAAAAATTCACAGCGACTTTGAAAGAGGATTTATTAGAGCAGAAATTGTATCTTATGATGATTTGGTTGCTTTGGGCTCTTTTAATGCGGCAAAAGAAAAGGGCAAGGTCAGAAGTGAAGGCAAGGATTACGTAATCAAAGACGGAGATGTTGTTCTGTTTAGGTTTAACGTCTGATGCTTTTTTGCTTGGTATAAAATCATAATACTATATGGTATAATTCTTGTTAATGAATGTAATCACTGATTTTTTTTCAAAAGGACAAAAAATAGGCCTGGCGGTAAGCGGCGGCATGGATTCCATGGCGCTGCTTCATTGGTTTTTTGAAAACAAACAAAAACTTGGAATCAGCATTGTCGTTATTAATATAGACCATGACATCCGCTCAACATCTTATGAAGATAGTGCTTTTGTACAAGACTATTGCCAAAAAATAGATGTTCCTTGTCTTTTTTATAAACTAGATAGACAAAAGCTGTTTAAAAACAATGTGGAAAACTCGGCGCGTCTAGAAAGATATGCTATTTTTCATGAATTAATAGAAAAAAAAGAAGTTGATTATATTGCGACAGCGCATCATGCTAAAGACAATGCTGAAACCGTTTTGCTGCATTTGTTTCGCGGCTGCGGACTAAAGGGCGCTGGCGGAATAAGCCTAAAAACCCCAAAGGGAATAATAAGACCGCTTTTATATACGCCTAAAGAAGAAATTATTCAATACATCAATGACAATAATATACCTTATGTTACTGACGAAACCAATCTTTGCACGGACTATGACAGAAATTTTATAAGACTAGAAATTTTGCCCAAGATTGAAGAACGCTTTAAAGAAGCTGTCAAAAATATAAATTCATTTTCTAAGACTGCCAAAGTAGATAATGAATTTATAGAACAATATGTCCCTGGTCAAAAAGTCAATAATAATGAATTGTTTATACCTTTAGAGCACTTTAACTTTAAAGACAGTATAATCAATCGTGAAATACTCAACTCACTTAACTCTTTGGGCATCCATTATGATATCGATTCTTCTCATATTGAGCTAGTAAAATCTCTTGTTCTAAGGCCTGCAGGAACTAAGCTGGATATAAAAAACGGAATAATAGCTTTAAGAGATTATAACGGCATAACACTTATTGATAAATCAAATCTAGAAAATGACGAATTCTTAGATTTCAGTGTACCTTTTGGTACAGGAAAAATAAAACTTCCTAATGGTGTTTTGGAAGTTGAGTTAATGAAAAATGATTTTGATGACATCAATTTTTTAAAAAATTTACAAGAGCAGTATCTGGATGCAGATACATTGCCTTCTGACTGCGTCATCAGGTTTAGAAGAGCAGGCGATTGTATAAATAAATTTGGCGGAAGCGGGAAAGTATCGCTAAAAGAATATTTTATCGACAAAAAAATATTAGCAAGAAAGCGTAATAGGGTACCTTTATTAGCGAAAAAAAATCAGATATATGCTATAATAGGAATATCTGTTAGCCAAGAGGTAAAGATTACAAGCCAAACACAAAACATATATAAGCTGAAATTTTTGGAGGAACAGTAATGTCTAAAATTACTAAAGTATTAATCGATGAAAACACTATAAAACAACGTGTAAAAGAACTAGGCGAAGAAATTTCTCGTGATTATGCGGGAAAAGACATTCTTATGATAGGAATTTTGAGAGGAAGCGTTATTTTCTTTGCCGACCTTATTAGAGAAATCAAATGCAATGTTGTAATTGATTTTATTTCTGTAAGCAGCTATGGTTCAAGCCATAAAACAACAGGCGAAGTAAGAATGATAAAAGATGCAGACGAAGCTATTGACGGCAAAGATGTTATAATCGTTGAAGATATTGTTGATACCGGCTTAACATTGCAATATCTCAAAAAAGTTTTGTCTTCAAGAAATCCTAATTCTTTGAAAGTTTGCTGTCTTTTGGATAAACCTGAAAGAAGAAAGGTTGAAATCAGTTCAGATTATTTGGGCTTTACAATTCCTAACGAATTTGTAGTAGGCTATGGCTTTGACTACGCACAAAAATACCGCAATTTAAAAGATATTTGTGTATTAGACCCTAAGGGCTAAAAATAAAAAAGGCTGATACAGAATATAATAAATTACATTTTATATATACCCTGAAATCAGCCTTTTAGCAAAACAAATAAATTGTTTTGTGATTATAGGATATGTCACTTTTCAAAAAATATTCAAGAAAATCTATTTTTCTTTGTTTTTTGAACTAGAATATGTGATATAATAGTTATGCCAAATGAAAGAAAGGCAATATTCTGCTAAAATTATTCTTGACACTTATGAAAATGGCAATCGTGCTTTGAGAATCGACACTGACGGAATAGTTACTTTTAGAGGCGTCGGTGTTTTTGTAGACTTTCAAAATGAAGATTATAAGACAACGATAGGTTTTTCTGAAGACACGGTCACCTTGACCAGAATCGGAGAGCAATCCTATACAATTATATTAACCAAAAATCAAGTTAAAGAATTTTTCATAGATACAGGCTATGGCTTGTTGCCGATAAAGGTAACAACGCATGATATTTCTTATAAACAGGAAGATAATATAATTAATCTAGTCATGGAATATTCGCTTAAAGCCGATGCGCTAACAGAAAGTATGAAAAATAAATTAATTCTTAAATGTGTCTTTGGAGGAGCATTATGAAACTGCAATGGCTGGGGCATGCAAGTTTTTTGCTAAAAGAAAGCACCGGCACGGCAATTGTAACTGATCCATATGATAAAAAACTTACAGGTTTTGAAATGCCCGAAGTACATGCCGACATAGTTACTTCTTCTCACAGCCACGCTGATCACAACTATTTTAAAGCAATAAAAGGTTCGCCAATTATTTTAAACAAGCCGGGTGTAACTGATGTTTTGGGTGTTCAAATTACATCTATACCTAGCTTTCATGATGATAAACAAGGCAAAAAAAGAGGGGAAAATCTAATTTTCAAATTTAGAATTGACGGCATTGATGTCTGTCATTTGGGCGATATAGGACAGGAAGTTTCAGCAGAACTTACTGACCAATTAATGCCTGTTAATATACTGCTCATTCCAGTAGGGGGAAATTATACCATTGATGCTCACCAGGCATATGAATATGTTAATGTATTAATGCCTGATGTTGTAATACCTATGCATTACAAAACACCTGACTGCCAAATAGACATAGAAAAATTAGATTCTTTTATCAGGCTGTTTGACGACGATGCTGTAATCTTTTCAGAGGATGACATTCTGGAGTTTGAGAGAGATGATTTTGAAGGAAATTTCACCAAAATCATAATACCCAAACGCTTATTAAAATCGAATATGCTTTAAACATGTATTTTTAGATTTAATTTTACAAAATCTAAAAGCGTCTACATTTTATGCATGCTTAGAAAGTTAATAAACATTAACTGCCTTGCATAAAATTTTTTATGGATATTTTTAGATAATTAAATTGATTTTTACACCTTTCTTATATATTCAAATGTTCAAAGGAGTTTTTTAAGATAATGGACAAAGTTTACAACAGGAGTACCCTTGCCGATATGGGCATTTTTGAACTCAGGGAATATGCTAGACGTGTCGGAGTGGATTCTCCCACTATGTACAAAAAAGATGTATTGATTGATAAAATAATCGCGGTGCTACAAGGCGAGATAGCCCCTAAGCCCAGATCAAACAGAGGCCGTCCTCCTAAGCCGCTTATAACCAATACAACTAATGCTGCCACAACACCTACAGATTCTTCTTATATAAATACTCCGGTAATTTCCCTTGGTAAAACCCCTGCTGTTTTAAACGATTCAGCTACTAATGATTATGATGAATTTGAAGAACGTGAAGGAATTTTGGAAATTCATAATGACGGTTATGGTTTTTTGAGAGTTCACAATTATGAACCGGGCGATAAAGATGCATATATTTCCAATCAGTTAATAAAAAAATACCGCCTAAGAAAAGGCGATTTAATAAAAGGTCAAGTCAGAAAAATTCGCGAAGACAAACAAATTGCAGTTTTTAATATCATAAGCGTTAACGGTGTAAATCCTGATGAAATTGCAAAACGACCCAACTTTGATGACTTAATTCCTATTTATCCTAATGAAAGATTTAAACTTGAACTTCCCAATTCAAAATATGATATAGCAATAAGAAGCATAGACTTAATAGCACCTATTGGAAAAGGTCAGCGCGGTATGATAGTCAGCCCTCCTAAGGCGGGTAAAACAACGATTTTGAAAAAAATTGCCAATTCTATAGCTATCAACCATCCCGAAGTACATCTTATAGTTTTGCTGATAGATGAACGTCCCGAAGAAGTTACCGATATGCAGCGTTCTATTAAAGGTGAAGTTATATATTCAACATTCGATGAAAGTCCAGACCATCATACTAGGGCTGCCGAACTTGTTTTGGCAAGGGCAAAGCGTCTTGTAGAAATGAACAAAGATGTAGTCATTTTGCTAGACAGTCTTACAAGATTGGCACGTGCTTATAACCTTACCATTCCTCCAACAGGAAGAACGTTAAGTGGCGGTATTGATCCAGGCGCATTATACAGTCCAAAGAGATTCTTTGGTTCTGCGCGTAATATAGAAAATGGCGGAAGTCTTACAATAATCGCTACAGCCTTGATTGATACAGGTTCCAGAATGGACGATGTAATTTATGAAGAGTTTAAAGGTACGGGCAACATGGAAATTCACCTAGACAGACGCCTCAGTGAAAAACGTATATTCCCTGCAATTGATCTTGCAAAAAGCAGTACAAGACGCGAAGAATTGCTGTTATCTCAAAAAGAGCTTGAAGGTATCTGGTCTATACGAAAGATTTTGTCAGTAGGCGATACACAAGAAGCTACAGAACAACTGATTGCTATGATGTCAAAAACAAATAATAATATAGAATTTATTGATAATCTTCAGCTTTGGTTAAAAAATCTTTAAAATATAATTGAATAAAAAGCATAACTTGCCGTACAATTGAGATATTTTACGGCATTTTTTTTTGCATAAAAAAAGGCTCTCTATACGAGAGTCTTTTAAAAAGCTGATTTAAATTATCTTCTATAACCACGGTCTGAGTTATTGAATCTTTGCTTTTTTGCTTTTCTGCATTCGGGACATCTTGTGGGCTCATTGGTAAAGCCTTTTTCTGCATAGAATTGTTGTTCGCCTTCGGTAAACAAAAACTCTTTGTTGCAGTCCCTGCAAACTAGCTTCTTATCGGGCATGGTACTACCTCCTGTTCTTTTTCCATAACGGTCTTTTAAGAGATAGTATCATTTTCAAAAACGAATTGAGTGTTAACCGTGGGTGTTTTTAATAGTGATATTATCCTAAACAGAGTCTTACGGATTTACTTTTAGTATATCAAAACAAAGGTATTTTTGCAATTACTTTGTATATGATTTTGCTGTCTTGTTATCTCTGTTAGTTTTTGCCTTTTTTCGATAATACACACTGCATGTCATAAAAAATATCAGACACAGCGTTACAATGGCAAAATTGATCAGCACAAACGATGATATAGTATTAAACAAAATATAAATTACGATGCTGATCCAACTTATGAATGTTAGGACAAACCCTATAAAATAATATATAGCGTATTTTTTATAAATGTTCATTGCCCCTCTGCCTGAACATTAACTCAAAAAATTTTAATCTTTAGTAAAAATATTTTTTTATATCTAGAAAAAATCAAAATTGAAGTCGGCTTTTAAACAACATATAAAAATATATACTACTTAAATGCTTTTTGTCAAACATTTTTGTATATTCTAGTATATGCAAAATACTTAATATATGATTCAATAGGGTATTTTTTTATAAATACAATATCCTTCCATATTATCTTTTTCGCTTACAGTTATGTTCTCGATATTCAACATCTTCATAATTGATTGTGCCAAAACAGCACCATATCTAATGACTTTGGCGCGTTCAATGCCCAAAGTAGGATATGACTCATATATTTCTTGATCTGATTTGATCCACAACTCATTAACAAGCGTGTTTAAAGCTTTTAGCTTAATTATACTGTTATCTACGATTTTAGGATCGTATTGCTTTAATTTTAAAAGCATGCTAGATAAACTAGTAAATGTTCCGCCTATCCCTACAAATTTATCGGCTTTTGATTGACCGTAATTTTGAATAGTTTCTTTTATATATTTTTCTAAGGCTTTTCTATCCAGACCAAACAAATCTCTAAGTCTTACCGTTCCTATGGACAAACTTTTAGAATATGTAATCTCATTGTTTTTTCCAATACTTATCTCGGTGCTTGCTCCGCCGATGTCAACTACGCCTAAAAATTGTCCTTTTTCACTTTGACCGCTGACCGCGCCCAAAAAACCGCACAAAGCCTCATCATTGCCGCTCATGACGTCTATTTCAATTCCGATTTTTTGTAAGACCTTTTTTAAAAACTCATGCGAATTTTTGGCTGCGCGTATAGCCTCAGTTGCAAAAATATAAATATTATGAGCGCCTGCTTGTTTGGCATAAATAACATAATCTTCCAATACCGCCAAAGTTCGGTCCATTGCGGCGTCACATAATATTCCAGTTGTACTTAAACCCTCGGCTATGCGAGTCACTTTAGACATTTTGGCAAAACTTTTGCCGGTAAGCATAAGCCTTACTGAATTAGATCCCAAATCGATTATTGCGTTCATGATTACTTTTTGGGGACAAATACAATCTCCCCATCTTCTGTCAACTCCAATTTTTCTCTTGCGTACTTTTCAATATAATCTTTTTCTAAACGGCTTGCAAGTTCATTGTCTATTCTTTCTGACAACAAATTCAATTCGCTGAGTTTTTTTCGCAACTCTTCTTGTCTTGCCTTCAGCCTAAATATTGTAATAATGTTGATAGTAAGAGCAATTAACATTATTACCAAAAGGCTTACGGCGGCAACAGTAATAAGCTGTCGTTTTTTTTCTCTTGCGGACATAACCGCCTCCACCAATAACGCTATTTTTTGCCTTGTTCGTTATTGTCTTTGAAAAGTCTGCAAAATTGATTATACACTATTTTACGAAAGCTCTCAAAATGTTTGCCTAGAATAGCCTTTAATAAAAAAACACCTAAAATGTAAGATAAAAAGGAATAAAAGCGAATTTCCCCGTAATTTATCAAAAATGCCCATAACACAAGCCCAGCTCCGATTATGAGCATTACCAAAAAATCTAATATAAAAATATATATTTTGTTAGACGAGATAACCTTAAATGTATATGTAAGTTCGCATACAAGTCCAATCACAATCCCGCCAAACAAAAACGCAAGAAAAATAAGTCCTTGCCCTTCGTTGATTGTCATTTGAACAGCCTTTTTATAAATCCCTTTGTTTTGGTTTGGTCATACTTAAAACAAGAAAATTCACCGGTTATCACAAGCCCGCCTTCGTCCGCGTTGTATTTCTGGATTTTTATTTCCGAGCCTGTAATTTCAAGCACACCTGCGCTTGTATCAATTAAGACCAAAACATCGTTGGCGTTGATAACTTCTTTTACACCCGTAATGGATAACTTTTTTCGACCATCGCATTGCAACGTATGCGTCTTGGCTGTCAAAACCTGATTGCTCTCTGAAGACATAATCTCACCTGTATTTTTTAATGTTTTATATATCTTTATTATTCTTACAGGTGAGGTTATGCTACTTTTATTTATTTCTTGATATTTTTTGATTTTTGCTGATTATTAATGATTATTATAACTATCAATATGATAACTGCTATTATTACAACGCCTATTATATAAAAAGCATTTTCAGGCATGTTCTCAAAAATTGAATTTATAAATTGCTTTATTTCATCAAAGAAATCAAATTCTTTGGTATCGCCTGGAATAATGCTGTCTTTATAATATAGATTGTAAACACCGTTTTGCTTTTTTACTTCAAACACTATATCACCCATAGTATCCGTTCTTAACAATTTATCTTGAGAAAAGCCCATTTCTAAAAATCTATCCAAAACTTCGGTGTGGGGATGTCCGTAAGAATTGCCTTCACCGCAGCTTATTACGCCATATATCTGCGACCTTTTGGATTGCTTAGTGACAAGTTCAATTAACGCACTAGAAGAAGATGTTCGGCTTCCATGATGTCCAAGTTTATATACATCTATATCAAATTCTTCATTTTTATATGTTTCAACAAAGGCGGCTTCTGCTTCTTTTTCTGCATCACCGCTTAAGAAAAATTCAAAGCCTTTGTATTCTATAATAAAGATATTGCTATAATTGTTTGAATCAGAATATTGATAACTTAACGGCGAATAAAAACTAATCAAATAATTATCGCCGTTTATATCCTGACTTGGCTTAGATTGGGGACGATTATATCTTCTTCCGTCGCTTACCAAAACTTTGGGCGTATAAGATTTTCCGTCAATTTCAAATGATTTGTATGCCTGTTCTATAAATTCTTTATATACTACCGTGCTTTTGCTCTCAACTTCTATGTCTATTCCATCGTCATCCCATAATTTAAGATTTTGGTCTGTTATAGTATTATCCTGCGTAATTGCAAGCACAGGATCCACAAAGCCGGATAATGATGCTATTACATTGGGACGGTATATCGTCATAGCGGGATAGACTTCTAAAACTTCAGGCATGCTTCCTAAGTGATCCGCATCAGTGTGCGTAACTATGCAGTAGTCAAAATATTTTAGTCCGTCAAAATTTTGTTGTATATAGCTTAGGATTTTTTCTTCTGTTTTGTTTTTGTTGTCGCCCGCATCAACTATCATTGTTTTTCCATCAGGCAGTTGTATTATGATACAGTCGCCTTGACCGACATCTACAAAATGCACTTCAAGATCATATTCTTGAGCATACACCAGTTTGTCAGGTAAGATGTTATAAAAAACGCCAGCAATCAAAATAAAAATACATAATAAAGAACATGTTATTTTTTTATACAAATATTTCATAATCTACTTCTATCATAATAATACATTATTTTTAAATTTGACAAAACCGCTATAACGATATATTTTTATAATCATAAAAAAGTTCCTAATGAAAAACTCTATAAAAAATATAATATTCTGCTAAAGTAAACCATATAATAAGGAAGATGAATATGAGATTCAAAAAAGATAAAAAACCGCTTTTAGGTCTGGCTTTGGGCGGGGGAGCAACCAGAGGTTTTGCTCATGTCGGCGCAATAAAAGCTTTTGAAGAATATAATATCAAGTTTGATTATGTAGCAGGCACAAGCGCAGGCTCTATTGTCGGAGCGCTTTATTGTGCAGGAGCTAACAGTCAAGACCTTATCAATATCTCACATGCTTTGGATCCGAAATCATTAAGGAGTGCTTTATCTTTGCCTCCAATAGATACAGCTAAGCTAGAAAATATCTTAAAAAATTATATAGGTGATATAACCTTTGATGCGCTCAAAATTCCTTTTATCGCTGTGGCTGTGGATTTGAAAGAAGCAACTCAAGTGTACTTAAAAAGCGGAGCTGTGGCAAAAGCCGTAAGCGCAAGCTGTGCTGTTCCGTTCTTTTTCCGCCCCGTAATAATAGATAATATGCATCTTGTTGACGGCGGACTGCTTAACACCGTACCAAGCGATGTAACTAGGGTTATGGGTGCCCAAAAAGTTGTGGCTATAGATGTCAACAGTTCTAGAGGACAGGGTACAGACAGCCTAAGAATTTTGGATGTCATTGGCGCAACCATAAGAATAATGGGTTCAGTCAATGCTATGATTGGCAAAACATATGCAGATGTTTTAATTACGCCTGACCTTAAAAAATTCAAGCCAACTAGCAAAGACGGGTATGAAGAGATGATAGAACTTGGATACAATGCCGCAAAAGCTGCTATTCCTCAAATTTTAGATCTTTATTAAATTTTTATATAATTTTACCAATAAATTTTATCTTTACTTATCTACAAAAATAAGTTAAAATCTAATCATTATGGATAAGGGAGATTTTAACTTATGCAAAATGATACCCCTAGGCTAAAACTAAATATTGGCAGAACAATTCTAATAGGCCTAGCTTTTATGGCTATATGCCTTTTTTGGGAAATTTATGATTCTGTAATGCCTTTGTTTTTGAGAAATTTCAAAGTTTTTGACAATAATAAGGTGTTAGTGGGCGTAGTTATGGCTTTGGATAATTTGCTTGCGCTCGTACTATTGCCTTACATGGGAAAATTATCCGACGACTTCCCAAAAATCACATCCAAACATCCCAAGCTGCAAAAATTAGGCAAAAGAATGCCTTTTATAATAGTAGGCACTGTTTTGGCGGCAATAGCATTGATGTTTGTAACTTTGGGACATGAAACACAAAATCTTATTTTGATGCTTGTCTCAACTGCGTTCTTGCTTGTGTTTATGTGTCTATATCGTTCGCCTGCCGTCGCTTTTATGCCGGACGTTACACCTAAACCTCTAAGAAGCAAAGCTAACGCCATAATTAACATAATGGGTGTTGTGGGTGGAGTTGTGGCAATGGTTTTGTCAATGATCTTCTTAAAAACCCGCACCGAATCAATCAATGGTGAAGAAGTAAAATACATCCAATATGGCATAAGCAACTGGATTTTGATGATAAGCGTAGCTGTATTGATGATTTTTGCTATGATTGTTATGATAATCAAGGTAAGAGAAAATAAGTTTGTAGAAGAAAAACAAAAAATGCTTGAAGCTGCTGGCATTGTAGAAGACGAACAAGACCTTGATGAAAAAATACAGGAAGAAATCGCAAAAAATGAAGGCGGAAGATTTAAAAAACTTGGATTAACCAAGGCGCAGCTTATAAGCTTAATACTTCTTTTGGGCGCGGCGTTTTTGTGGTTTATGGCTTATAACGGTCTGAAAACTTTTTACTCAACATTTTATCTAGAATATCTTGGTCAAAAGAATTTCCAATTGCCTATGATAATAGGTCAGGCTGCCGGATTTGTTGCTTTTATACCTGCTGGATTGCTGGGTTCAAAATTAGGCAGAAAAAAGACAGTTATGATTGGCATATCTACTTGCATAATAGGACTTTTGATTTCTTGTCTAATGGTATTCACTGTACCTAAAACCAATGTAGCTCTTGTCAACATACTTATGATTGTGGTGTTTATCTTTGTGGGCATAGGCTGGGCAACAATAAATGTGCATTCTTATGTTATGAGCGTAGAAATGGCAAATAAAAACAATACCGGCGTATTTACAGGATTGTATTACAGCTTCACAATGACCGCACAAATGATAACTCCCATTGTAGTAGGTGGAATAATTGACGTTTTGGATATTAGATTTATGTTCCCTTACGCAACTATACTTATGGCTTTGGCTTTGGTAGTAATGACATTTGTTAAACACGGAAATTCTACACCAATAGCCAAAAAAGGCTTAGAACTATTGGCTGGTGAAGAAGATTAATTAGAAAAAACTTTAAAACTCTGTTAAATATAAAAATTAAAGCCTCTTGAAAAAATGCTAAAACAAGAGGCTTTTTTGTCTTAAAAAAGACAAAAATTTATTTTCTAGACAAAGCCAAAAAATACTTTTCTTTTGTGTCTATGTATTTTTTTATACGTTTGCTGACCTCATCATTAGGACTTTCTATCAGTTCTTTATGTGCTTGATCTACCTGTTTTTTTAGTTCACTTATATCATCCATGACAAGTTTTATCCTTTAAAATAAATAAGTTTTTGGGTTAATATTATTTGAAAAATCCCTATTTTTTATACTGACGGAAAAAATGCCTGTTTAAAGACTTAATTTTTCAAATAAAGTCTTTAGCTAGTAAAAACATTTTGAGAGAATTTAGCCTATTTACAGCCGTTTTTTCATATATTGGATTTTTGTGCGTTTTAATATGCTTTGCTCCCAAGTCGATTTGTGGTATAATTAATATAATATTTTCTTGATTAATTGGAGCGATAATATGGCAATAAATGATCCTAACGATAGAAACAGCACCAAGGTAACGGCTGCATATGATGAAAGCGGGATTCAGGTCTTAGAGGGGCTTGAACCTGTAAGAAAACGTCCTGGAATGTATATAGGTTCTACTGACGAACATGGACTTCATCATCTTGTATATGAAATTGTGGATAACAGTGTGGATGAGGCCTTGGCAGGATATTGCACTAAAATTATAGTCGATATCAACAAAGACGGCTCATGTGCGGTTACAGATAACGGAAGAGGTATTCCTACAGGAATTCATAAAACCGAAAAAGTTTCGGCTGTTGAAGTCGTGCTGACTAAGCTGCATGCAGGCGGAAAGTTCGGAAGCGGCAGCTATAAAGTAAGCGGCGGATTGCATGGCGTGGGATTGTCTGTTGTCAATGCGCTAAGCGAATGGCTTGTTGTAGAAGTTCATCAAAACGGAAAAAAATATCTTCAAAATTATAATAGAGGAATTCCTCAAAGAAGTCTGCAAGAAATCGGCAAGGCCGATGATACCGGTACTAAAGTAATATTTATGCCGGACGCAGATATATTTGAAACGACTATTTTTTCATATGATGTTTTAAAAACCCGCCTAAGAGAAGTTGCTTATCTAAATAAAGGACTAACTATTGTTCTTAATGACTATAGAATAGGAATGGAGCGTTCTGATACTTTCTATTTTGAAGGCGGTATTGTTGACTTTTTAAAATATCTAAACCGCTCTAAGGAAACCCTCTTTGATGAACCGCTTTATATGAATTATAGTTATGACGAAGGCGAAGTTGAGATTGCAATGCAATACAACGACAGCTATAACGAAGTTGTTTATACCTATGCCAACAACATAAACACTGAAGAAGGCGGTACTCATCTGGTTGGTTTTAAAAACGCTCTTACCAAAGTCATAAATGATTATGGAAAAAGATTAGGTCTTTTAAAAGATGATGATAAGCTAAGCGGTGAAGATGTAAGAGAAGGTATTTGCGCAATTATAAGCGTAAAACTTCTTAACCCTCAATTTGAAGGTCAGACCAAAACCAAGCTTGGTAATTCAGAGATAAGAAGCCTTGTTGAACGCGCAGTAAATGAAGGCTTGGGAACATATCTTGAAGAAAATCCTCAGAAAACTAAAGAGCTAGTAATAAAATGCCTAACAGCACAGCGTGCAAGAGAAGCAGCAAGAACAGCTAGGGATTTGACCAGAAGAAAATCTGTTTTGGAATCTACAACTTTGCCTGGAAAACTTGCTGATTGTACAGAAACTGACGCATCTTTGTGCGAAATCTATATAGTCGAGGGTGATTCCGCAGGCGGTACAGCAAAACAAGGCAGAGACAGAAGATTTCAGGCTATATTGCCTTTGAGAGGTAAAATTCTCAACGTTGAAAAGGCAAGACTTGACAAAGTTTTGGAAAATGAAGAAATCAAAAATATGATCACAGCGTTTGGCTGCGGAGTATCCGAAGAATTCGACGAAAGCAAGCTTAGATACAATCGAATAATCTGCATGACTGATGCCGATGTCGACGGAAGCCATATAAGAATTTTGCTTTTGACTTTCTTCTTTAGATATATGCGTCCTCTGATAGAAAAAGGTCATGTGTATATTGCACAGCCTCCGCTTTATAAAATCAGCAAAAGCGGAAAAGACATTTATTGCTATTCTGATAAAGAGCTTGAAGATACACTCAATCAGCTTGGAAGAAAGAATACAGTAGTTCAAAGATACAAAGGTTTGGGCGAAATGGATGCCGAACAGCTCTGGCACACTACAATGAATCCCGAAACCAGAACAATGCTTCAAGTATCATTAGAAGACGCATTTGAAGCTGACGAGTTATTTACTGTGCTTATGGGTGAAGAACCTGAACTTAGACGAAAGTTTATAGAAGACAACGCTAAGCTCGTCAAAGAACTGGATATTTAATTTTGGATAAGGTAAGGTATAAGATATAATGGCTAAGAAAAAAAATGTAGTTAATGCTCTAGATAAAGAAGAGTTTAAAAAAGTTCTTGATAAGAGTAATATAGTCAAGGTTCAGGTCAATGACGAATTAAAAAAATCTTTTATAGCATATGCAATGGCTGTTAACGTAAGCCGTGCTATTCCTGATGTAAGAGACGGTCTAAAACCAGTTCAAAGAAGAATATTATATGCAATGAATGAATTGGGCTTGGATTATTCAAAGCCGCACAGAAAATGCGCTCGTATCGTAGGCGATGTTTTGGGTAAATATCATCCTCACGGTGACAGTGCAGTGTACTTTGCATTAGTAAGACTAGCTCAAAACTTCTCAATGCGTGCTCCCTTAGTTGATGGACATGGTAACTTTGGTTCGGTTGACGGCGATCCTCCTGCTGCTCAGAGATATACAGAAGCAAGACTTTCAAAAATAAGTGCTGAACTTTTAAGAGATATCGATAAAGAAACTGTAGATTTTTATCCCAACTTTGATGATACATTGCAGCAGCCCACGGTTTTGCCTTCTAGATTTCCCAACCTTTTGGTAAACGGTTCTGACGGTATAGCCGTAGGTATGGCTACTAATATACCTCCGCATAACCTCAACGAAGTAATTGACGGTGTTATAGCATTAATAGACAACCCTGATATTTCAATAGATGAGTTGATTCAGATTATCCCTGGTCCAGATTATCCTACAGGCGGAGTAATAATGGGCAGGGCGAACATTCGTCATGCATACAAAACAGGTCATGGCGGCGTAACCGTAAGAGCAAAGTGTGAAATAGAAGAATATGCACATGGAAAAGATGGATCGCCTACAAAAACACGCATTGTAGTTACAGAACTTCCTCATCAGGTTATAAAAGCTGAACTCATAGAAAGAATAGCTACTTTAGTTAAAGAAAAGCGCATAGAAGGTATTACAGACATAAAAGACGAATCAGACAGACAAGGTATGCGTTTTGTAATTGATCTAAAAAAAGACGCTCAGCCTTCTGTTGTTCTCAATATGTTATATAAGCATACCAACCTTCAAGTTTCTAACGGTATTACGTTTTTGGCGCTAGTACATGGCGAGCCTAAGATACTTAATCTAAAAGAAATGCTGTATTATTATCTGGAACATCAGCGTGAAGTTGTAACCAGAAGGACAGTATTTGATCTTAACAAAGCTGAAGAACGTTTCCATATAGTAGAAGGTCTTGTAAAAGCTTTGGAAAATATTGACGCGGTAGTTGATATCATTAAAAAGAGCCGCGACAGATTTGAAGCTTCAGAAAAGTTAATGTCAACCTTTATTTTATCAGACAAACAAACCAATGCTATTTTGGAAATGAGATTACAAAGACTTACTTCGCTAGAAGTCGAAAAGCTTCAAGAAGAAAAGCAGCAATTAATAGACTTGATCAATGAACTAAAGAGCATTCTCAATTCTAAAGAAAAAATTGAAAATATTATAAAAACAGAATTAACACAAATAAAAGAAACTTACGGTAATCCAAGAAGAACAGAAATTTCTCTTGATTACGGCGAAATAGATATAGCTGATATGATAGAAAAAGAAGATGTTCTTATTTCTATGACGCATTTTGGCTATATAAAACGTTTGCCTGTAACGGAATATAAGTCTCAAAGACGCGGCGGAAAAGGCGTTACAGCTCACAAACCCAAGGAAGAAGACTTTGTGGAAAACATGTTTATCACAAGCACCCATTCCGACTTGTTGTTCTTTAGCAATAAAGGCAAAGTTTACAGCCTAAAAGGCTACGAAGTGCCTGAAGCGCAAAAAACAGCAAGAGGCAGAGCTATTGTCAATTTGCTTGATTTGAGCGAAGGCGAGAAGATAACAGCTGTAATACCTCTAGAAGAGGGCATGACCAAAGGCTATCTGATAATGGCGACACGAAATGGATTAATCAAAAAGACAGCTTTAAACGAATTTGAAAGAATTAGAAAAGTAGGCAAAATCGCTATAAATCTAGTAGATAATGACGAACTTATAAGCGTACAGTTGTCCAACGGCAGAGATGAAATCTTGGTCGCTTCTGCTATGGGTAAATGCATAAGATTTAGCGAAGAAGATGTAAGAGTTATGGGCAGAGATACTCAAGGCGTAAAGAGTATGTCGCTTGACGAAGATGATTTTGTGGTAGATATGACAGTTATCAAGCCTGGACACGAAATTATAACTATTTCTGAATTTGGATATGGAAAGCGTACAGATATAGAAGAATACAGATTGCAAACACGTGCCGGAAAAGGTATAAAAGCAGGCGTATTCAATAAAAAGACAGGACAACTAGTTAACCTGAAACAGGCGCGCCCTGATGACGATATTATGCTGATTTCAGATAACGGTACAATAATTCGTATAAACTGCAAAGATGTATCCAAAATAAGCAGAGATACCCAAGGCGTAAGACTTATGAAAATGGAGTCCGGCAGCAAAGTTGTCTGCGTAGCAGTCACCAATGCTGAGGCTGAGGATTTATCAGACAACACACAAGAATAAATCAATAAAAAAACGAGCTTGATTTTAAGCTCGTTTTTTTAATTTAAATTTGTTAGCTTTGAGAATAGGTCTGTCCTTCTTTGTCTGTGGGAGGGAATCTGTTACCCTTTTCCATAGTTACAAATGCGCCAGTACCCTGACCGTCTGTATCTATCAATTCGTACTCACCGGATGCAGGGCAGTTTTCTCCCGGTTTAAATTTTTGTTGATTAGCCATTTTGGTCCTCCTAAAATATTAAAATTAAGGCTTTTGCCTTTATTTCACTAATAGTATTTTCAAAATTTTAAATTTTATTTATTAAGATGAATTTTTTTTAAACCCAAAAACTCAAAATTGACAAGATTGACATTAAATATATTAAAAGTTATAATAATTTGTACTTTAATTTGGTAATAATTTAATTTAAGGAAAATCTAATGGAATACAAACAACTTATTTCTCAATTAATATGTGATAATCTCGAAGTTTCAGGCATAAATCAAGAGGAAATTCAAAATTCTATCAATGTCCCGCCTGAACCTAACTTGGGCGACTATGCTTTGCCTTGTTTCAAGTTTTCCAAAATTTTGCGCTCGTCGCCAGTAAATATAGCCAACTCTTTGGCACAAAAAATTAATGCTGCCACTCTTCCTTCATTCTTAAAAAGCGTTACAGCAGTAAACGGTTATCTTAATTTCTTTATTGACCGTACAAAATACGTTCAAGATGTGATTGAAAGCAAAAAAGACGGCTTGCAAAAACAAGATATAGGCAATGGCAAAGTAATATGCTTAGATTATTCATCTATAAATATCGCCAAACACTTTCATATGGGACATCTTTCTACCACAGCGATAGGCGGTTCGCTTTATAGAATATTTAATTATCTTGGATATAAAGCAATAGGCATCAATCACTTAGGCGATCATGGAACTCAATTCGGAAAACTCATAACCGCATACAAAAAATGGGGCGATCCAAAAATTTTGGAAGAAAGGGGTTTGGATGAGCTTTTAGATTTGTATGTACGTTATCACGATGAAGCTGATAAAAATCCCAAGCTTGATGACGAAGCAAGAGAGTGGTCCAAAAAGATCGAAATGCATGACGACGAAGCCGTAACTATTTATCAAAACTTCAAAAAAATTACTCTTGATAATATCGGCAAGATATATGAAAGATTAGGCATAACCTTTGATTCATACCTTGGTGAAAGCTTTTTTATAGATAAGGTTGAACCTGTCGTCAAGACCTTGGAACAAAAAAATCTACTAGTTGAAAGCGACGGCGCAAAAGTCGTAATGCTTGACGAATATGATATGCCGCCTTGCTTAATTTTGCGAAGCGATGGGGCAAGTCTTTATGCTACGCGTGATATTGCGACAGCAATTTACCGCAAGCAGACTTATGATTTTTATAAATGTCTTTATGTTGTAGCTTATCAGCAAAATCTGCATTTTAGGCAGTTTTTTAAAGTACTTGAACTAATGGGCTATGAGTGGGCAAAGGATCTTGTTCATGTTGCTTACGGAATGGTAAGCATGGAAGACGGTTCGATGTCCACAAGAAGCGGAAAACTTATTAAACTTTCAGATGTTTTGGATAAAGCGGTACAAAAGACCAAAAGCATAATAATGCAAAAAAGTCCAGACGCAGATAATATAGACGAAACAGCCGAAGCTGTGGGCGTAGGCGCTGTTATATTCTCTTCCTTGTGCAATTCGAAGATTAAAGACATTGTCTTTTCATGGGACAGGGTACTTAACTTTGATGGGGAAACGGGGCCTTATCTGCAATATACACATGCAAGATGCTGCAGCGTTCTAAAAAAAGCGGGCGTGGATTATAATAACTATGAACTGTCCAAAGAACTACAAGAAGTACAGGCTGATTATAGTTCTTTGATGGATGATAATTCATTGACATTAGTTAAAAATATTGATGCCTTCCCTGATCAAATAGTTCTGGCTTCTCAAAATTACGAACCGTCAATAATCGCACGCGCAATAATTGATATAGCGCAAGGTTATAATAAATTTTATTTTGATTATAAGATTATTGATGATGATTTAAGAGTTCAAAAAGCTAGAGTATTGCTGACAATGGCAGTAAAAAACTGTCTAAAAACTGGCATGGAATTACTTCTTTTAAAACCGCTAGAAAAGATGTAAATAACCATGGAAATATTGACGCTTAATATCTCGCATTATAAACAAGTCCTTGCCTTCTATCAAGCTCAGCTTGAGTTTTTAGAACGCAAGGAGTTTTTCTATCCTTACGAAGATAATGATCTAAAAATGATTTTGGATAATGGAGGAATAATGCTAGGGGCGTTGGATAATGGCAATATTGTGGGATTAAGCGCTGTTGACTATGATCCAATTTATGCACAATATTTAAAACAAGTCGTCAATACTTTTTATCCTTATGTGGATCAAAATACAATGGTCTACGAATATTCTGGCGTAATGACTGATGCCCGTTATCGCAATAAGGGTATAGCGTCAATGCTGTATCAGCAATTAATGCAAAAGGTCAAAAAAAATATCTGCCTTTGTGCTGTTATTCAGCTAGAAAACCAGGCAAGTCTTTCTTTTTTCTTTAAAAGAAATTTTAGGCTTGTTTCTGTAAACCGCGATCATAACATAGATTTTGGATATCTGATCAAATTTACGGATAAAGAATTTCCTGTTGACCAAAACGATTTTTTAGAAATATATTGTCTAGATTTTACAAAATATCGAAAATATCTAAACCGAGGTTATGCTGGCGTATATTTTGAAAATAACAAAATCAAAATGTGCAAGGTCATTTAATTCCAAAAAACTACATTTATTTTAATTTCTTTTTTTAATAAAATTCTAAATTCCGGACAAGCCAAATATATTTAGTTATATGGATATTATATTTTACATAGAGATAGCAACTTCTATGATTTTAGGCATAGCATTGATATCTTTTTCGTGCTGGCTTTTAAAAATCAAAAGCAAAGGGTTTTGGGGTGTGATAATTAATGCTATTATGGGCTGCTTGATGCTTTTTCTTTTCAACCTCTTTGGACTGACGGCTTTGCCTATTAATCCGCTAAATGTATTTATAACTTCGATTTTTGGCATATTTGGCATAGTTTTGCTATATCTTATAATAACATTTTTATAAGAGGGTAAAATTTATGGCTGATGACAACGATATAATGGAATTTGATGAAGAGCAATATCTAATAAAATTATATGAAGATGACGCAAATCAAGATATATATGCGTCTGATAATATAATTTTTCAAGATCATTTAGATGAAAAAGATGTTTTAGTTACAACATCACTAGAAGACCAAACTATAATAGCTTCAACACCAAATCAATTTGATGATGTAAATGAAGATGTTTTAAATGAAACTATTCCAGCAAGCTCAGAACAAAAACAGGAAGCTGATACATCTTTGGACGAACAGCCCATAGATATACCAGCTTCGATTAATCACGATGAAACGATTCAAGTTTCAAATATATCCAAAACAAAATCTTTATTATCTCCATATAAAATTAGAGGAGAGCAAAAAAAGTAAATTATTTTTTATAAATGATATTTCTTATATCTTGGCATGCTGTTTTTATGCGTGGATTGTTTTTGAGTTCTGCAGCTATCTTATCGCGTGCATACATGATAGTAGTATGATCGCGACCGCCAAATATCTGTCCTATAGTAGCTAAAGGCATAGACAAAATTTCAGTTATAAGATAAATACACATTTGTCTTGGATAGACAATTTCTTTGTTTTTCTTTTTGCTAAACAGATCTTCTTTCGTAACCTTATAATATCTGCAGCATGTATCAATAATAACATCAATTGACAAAGCTTCATTGGCTTCGCCTGTGCTGTCTTTTAGCACTTTTGCAGCAAGTTCTACTGTAAGAGGTTCTTCAAATAACTTTGAATGGAAATAAACTCTAGTCAAGTTTTCTTCCAAAACTCTAACGTTTGAATCGTTTTGTTCAGCGATATATGCCAAAACATCATCCGAAATATTATAGTTTTGAATTAATGCTTTCTTTTGCAAAATAGCAAGCCTTGTTTCAAAATCTGGAGGCTGAATATCAGCTATAAGTCCCCATCCAAAACGGCTTCTTAATCTCTCTTCCAAAGGATTTATTTCTTTGGGCGGACGATCGCTGGAAATAATAATTTGCTTGCCCTTGTCATGCAAATCATTAAAAGTATGAAAAAACTCTTCTTGAGTGCTTGTCTTATTGGCAATAAACTGTATATCATCCACCATCAAAATATCAATATTTCTATAGCGGTTTCTAAAATTCATCGAGTTGCTGCGATCTTTGTTTCCTGAACGAATAGAATCAATAAGTTCGTTCATAAAGCGTTCGCATGTAACATACAAAACCTTTAATTCAGGACGTTTTTGAGTTATATAATTGCCTACGGCATGCATAATGTGAGTCTTTCCAAGTCCGACTCCCCCATAAATGAATAACGGGTTATATGAATTTCCTGTGTTTTCAGTTACAGCTCGCGCCGCAGCATAAACAAATTGGTTGCTTTTTCCAACTACAAAATTATCAAATGTGTATTTTGGATTAAATATGCTTGATGTCGGCTGTTCTACAGGATTAGGAGATAAGTCCAAAAATTCATCAGGCTTGCTTATAAATTCATCCTTTTCAGCAGAAGTTATGACAAGCGCACTTAGATGAGGATATCTCTTAGCTATAGCCGCATTTATTTGCTTTAGATAATTTTTCACTATAACAGCCTTATTAGCGTTAGTTTCACACATCAAAACAAGCTTCTCATCTTTTACAGTTAGAGGCTTCATTGATTTTATAAAGACGTCAAAGCTTACTGCAGAAATAGCAGTTTCTAGTTCCTGCAATATTTCATTCCATAACTCGTCGTATTCACTTTTTTGGTTTTGACTTTGTTCTAAATCAAAATCGTTCATTGAAATATACCCTTCTAAAATTACTTAAAAAATACCCGATATATATTTAATATAACTATATAAACTAAACTCAATTGGGGTAAAAATTATTATACTATTTAAGACATTTATTTTCAACTAAAACTTCCTTTTTGTTTTATTTATTATTTATTGGTAAATATATTTGACACATATATACCGCTGTGATATTATAATGATGTATGAATAGTTGTTCATATATTCAACAAATAAAGGAGACACGATATGCATAATTGCCAGGAAGTAAAACAAATCAAAATACCGTTTTCAGATCAGACGGTAGATGTAATGGCAGGATTTTTAAAAGCATTATCTGATCCTACAAGGCTTAAGATTATGCTTTTGTTGTCAATTTCAGACGGGCTTAATGTATGCGATATTGCTAATAATCTGGAGATGACTCATTCGGCAGTAAGCCATCAATTGGGTATGCTAAAGAGAATGCGACTTTTATATTCCAAAAAACAGGGGAAAAATGTCGCTTACTTTTTGGCTGACGATCATATTTATTCAATAATCAATTCAGCTTCGGACCATGCTCAAGAAATAGTTAATTAGGTAAAAGGAAAAGAACTTATGAAAAAGGTTTATAAAATTACTGAAATAGACTGTGCTGTATGTGCAGGCAAAGTAGAACAAGAACTAAAAAAACTCAAAGAGTTAAAAAATGTGTCTTATAATTTTCCCGCTCAAAAACTGTTCTTTGAATATGATGATAATCTTGACCAAAAGGAAATATTTCATTTAATCTCCAAAACAGTAAAAACATTAGAACCGCAAGCTGTTATACAAGACACCGAGGCAAAAAAACAAGACGCGATAGAGACAAAAAAACACATTTTCTCTTTGGACAATTTTATTAAGCTGATAGGCTTAGTTTTCTTAATCGTTTGGTTTGCTTTTGAACTTAGCGGTTTTTTGGATGGAATATATCTGATTATTGGATATCTTATAGCATATCTTATGATTTCTTACAATGTGTTGTATAAGTTTTTCAAAAACCTGTTTAGGTTAAGGCTTTTTGATGAAAACTTTCTTATGACGATCGCTACTATAGGCGCATTTATACTGGGAGAATATTTTGAAGGCGTAACTATAATGCTTTTTTATCAAATAGGTGAGTTTCTGCAGGATTTGGCTGTAAATAAAAGCCGAGATCATATAAAATCACTTATCGGAAATCATGAACACGTTATAACGTTTTTTGACCAAAATAACAATACGCAAACCACACATCCAGACAATATAAAAGTTGGAGACAAAATATTGCTAAAAGCAGGCGAAATGGCGGCTTTAGACGGTGTTGTAGTCGAAGGAACAAGTACACTCGATACTTCTTCCCTGACAGGAGAAAGTTTGCCAAAAACCGTTATTCCAGGGGATGAAATACTTTCTGGCAGCATTAATCTGCAAAACTCTCTGACAGTAAGCGTGACGCGGCTTTATAAAGAAAGTACGGCATCCAAAATTATGGAGCTTGTGGAAAAAGCTTCTTCAAAAAAATCTAAAAGCGAACAGTTTATAACCAAGTTTTCTAGAGTTTATACACCTGTGGTAGTTGGCATTGCCTTGATTATAGGACTTATAATTCCGCATATTATGCAAATGAATGCATCAATGTGGGGTACTTGGGCAAAAACAGCATTGACATTTTTGATCGTGTCTTGTCCTTGTGCGCTTGTGCTTTCTATTCCTGTAAGCTATTTTTGCGGAATAGGAGCAGCATCCAGAAACGGCGTTTTATTTAAAGGCACTGACTATCTAGAAAAGTTATCACAAATTGACACATTTATTTTTGATAAAACCGGCACTTTGACAACTGGCGTTTTTGAAGTAAGTCAAATTATCCCTTCAAAAAATTATTCACAAGACGATGTAATAACAACAGCTGCATACGCCGAAAGTTACAGTTCGCATCCGCTTGCTCGCGCTGTTATGAGAAAAGTCAATCAAAATATTGATCTTTCCAAGATCTCTGAACACAAAAGTTTTGTAGGCTTAGGCGTTAAAGCGGTGATTGATAATCATATTCATTTTGCTGGAAATTATGATTTTCTTGTTAATAACGGAGTTACTCCGGATCAAAAGCTCAATGGTTCGGTTATATATGTTGCTAAAGATAATAAGTACATTGGAGCGGTTTTGTTACAAGACACAGTAAAGCCTGAAGCAAAAGAAAGCATAAAAGAACTAAAAAATTTAGGCATAAAGCAAACAGTCATGGTAACAGGGGATAACGCGGAAGTCGCTTTGAGGGTATCCGATTTGACAGGACTTGACGAATATCATGCTCAATGCTTGCCTGAAGACAAACTCAATATTGTTGAAGGTTATATAGAAAAAGGTAAAAAGACAGCTTTTGTGGGCGAGGGCATAAACGATGTCTTAGCAATTTCGAGAGCTGATATAGGAATATCAATGGGCGCATTGGGAAGCGACGTTTCTATGGAATCATCCGATATGGTAATAATGACAGATGAACTATCCAAGCTTCCTCAAATGATTTCATTATCCAAATACACTAAATTCATAGTTTTGCTTAATATTATCTTAGTGCTTGCAGTAAAGCTTACGATAATGTTTATAAACTTTATACCTCAATTACAATCCTTATTGCTCGCAGAATTGGCCGATGTAGGAATTGCTCTTGTTGCGGTCATGATAGCACAAACAATATTAAAGTTTGGAAAAAAGAAAATAAAAATACAAAAAGAAAAACACAACTAACAAAAAACCCCTTACAAAATGTAAGGGGTTTAATTTTTTTTATAATTTTACTTATTCTTCATCAGGATCGGGATAATCTTTTTTATCAAGCTTGCCCAAATCCCATTCTTTATTATTGGAAGCTTTTAGATTTTGTAATCTTAGATATTCTGATGTTTTAGCCAGCATAGGAACCATTTCTTTATTGTCATTTTCTATGCTTTCTGCTATTTCGTTATAAGAAGAAAGATAAAAAACATAACCGCCCGCAACATCAATTCCTAAGAAATCAATTTTAATATTATAATGTGTAATAGCCTTGTATTCGCCAGTAAAATAATTTATTTTATATAATTTTCCTGTTGTAACATCAGAACTTGAATCTGAATTTGAATCTGAAGAAGTATATTCCAGATAATAAGCATCATTATCAACAACTTTTAATAATTTTGTTTTTATGCTTAAAAGTGTTGAATATGTGCTTTTTCCATATGAATATCTGTTGGTAGCTGAACCAGTTACAGCTAATGCAACAAAGTCTTCAGTGCTTCTATTATACACGATTCCAAAGACAGCATCAGGTGCATCATTTACTTTTTCAGAAAATACTTCTATAGGATTGGGCTCATAATTTTCAGAACTATAACCTACAAAACTTTGAGCATGATATGTTTTGTTTACAGAATCTTGAGTAAAGTAGAACAAATAGCCTTGAGATACTTTGTCCAGAGTATATGTTGTTTTGGTAAGAATCTTATTTCTTTCATTACCGTTAGGTCTTACTCTTTCAACTATATTTCCCGAAGTTTCTTCAGTATCATATTTTTTATCAATCTCTCTTGTATAATAAATATAATCTTCAGGCATATCTTGAGACATACCAGGGTAATAAACATCTTTTTGAGGCAATATTGCGCTTGTTACATCTTCTGCCAAAACTGTTTCTTTATAAACCTTTTTGGATGTAACTCTTACACTGTATATTTTCTTTTGACTTGCTTCATAAACAACTACATATACCGAATCACCAAACTTATAATATCCATAAACAGGCTTTGCGGATGTATCTTTAGAACGATACAAAAATTGAGTTTGCTTTCCGTCAACTCTTGTCCTATAAAAGTCAACTAGGTTATATTGAATATTTCCCTTTTTATCCTTTAATGTAGTAGGGGAAGTATAATAGATATAATCATCAATGATATAAATCCCGCCGTTGATATATCCACCGTTTGTTACAAGCTTAGACACAACGGGTTTAACAACAATTTGATCTATTTCTTGTTCTTCATCATTTTCATCTTCGTAAGTTCTTTTTTCTGTTATAAAACCGCTAAACTCATCGTTAAACTCATTATCGCTGTTATCATAAGTGGTGTAAGTACCGTAATAATCAGTTACTTCTTTTTGAGAGCCTTCAGTAAGTTTAGCATAATAAATTCCGCCTTTTACTACATCACCCCAAACATTATTTTTTCCGGTGGTGTCTGCAATAGCTTTATAACCATTAATAAAATAAATAAAATCACCCCATTGAACAGCCATACCGCCATTGCTGGTAACAGCATATTTATTGTCAGGAGTTTCATTAACATCTATTGAAGGATAACGTCCACCGCATCCTGCTAATGCGCCGAACATCATTATAAAGGCAATAAAAACAACAAAAATTTTTTTCTTCATTTTGTCCACCATATGGTAAAATCTAAACACCTTATCATAAAAATAAATTTTAAAATGCGGTACAATAAATTATACATAAGCATTCCCCAATAGTCAAACAAAATACGACTTTAACCATCTTAGTCACAAAAATCATAATATATATAATAAAGGAGAAAGCTTATGGAAAATAAAGATACTATTAAAATAACCAAAATGTCTGATTATGATAAAGAGCAGATCTTAAAAGAAATGAAAATAACAGATCCTTTTTATGATAAACCTACATATTATAATGACATTTTGACAAGACATATTCGACTTTCAAAACATATTAAAAAAAATTATACACAGTGAAATTTAAATTTTAGTTTCTTTCTATATGTTTATATTTTTTTAAATAGTAGCGTTAGTAATAGATGGGAGTTAAATTGTGGATAAATAGAGTAGAACACAAAATCGTCAAAAACATATATTCAAAAACCCTTTATATTGTATTTTATAATCTTATATTGTTGTTGAAAACTTATCAAGATTATTTAACACATTCAAAAAAGTTATCAACAGAGTTTTCAAAAGGTTAACAACTTTTCAATTTTAAATTTCAATTCAAAATTAATTTTTGCGCAAAAAGTGTTTTCAAAATCTAATTAATTAACAATTATACACATTTTCACTCACATTTTATACAGCTTTGTGGATAAATTTTTAATTATGTTATCATAACTAATGATTTATATAATTTAAATTGAAAAATACCTGTATATATGATAAAATATAAAAAAAACAGAGGAGACTGTTATGGCAATAAAAAGGGGTTTGGGCAGAGGACTTGATTCGTTGTTTGGAGATAACGATTATGCCAACAAAATGCAGACTGTTG
The DNA here is from genome assembly GCA_036562685.1 of Clostridia bacterium. Lineage (NCBI taxonomy): Bacteria > Bacillati > Bacillota > Clostridia > Clostridia bacterium. The sequence continues at coordinate 29,259 of DATCJR010000038.1, forward strand.
AAGTAATAGAACAAGAAAGTGAAGTTGAAATTGATAAGATATTTCCTAACCCTAATCAGCCTAGAAAAACTTTTGATGAGCAGGCTCTTAATGAACTTGCTGATTCTATAAAAATTCATGGCGTTATACAGCCTCTCATTGTTACAAAAAGAGATGACAGATATATGATAATCGCAGGAGAACGCAGATGGCGAGCTTCCAAAATTGCTGGTCTGTTAAAAGTTCCGGCTATCATAAAAGATTATTCTGATCAAAAAGTAAGCGAAATTTCTTTGATTGAAAACTTACAAAGAGAAGATCTCAATCCTATAGAAGCAGCAAAAGCAATAAAGCAATTAATGAATGAATATAACTACACTCAAGAAAAAGTTGCAGAAAGATTGGGTAAAAGCCGTCCTGCTATAACAAATACTTTAAGACTTCTAACTCTTAACAAAGAGATAATAGATATGATTTTGAAGGGAAGTCTTAGTGCAGGTCACGCACGCGCACTTTTAGCAATAGAAGATCAAGAAGGACAGCTCAAGCTAGCCAAAATTGCAGTTGAAAAGCAAATGTCGGTTAGAGATCTTGAAAGTGCGGTAAAAAAGTATTTAGCGCCCAAACCTGAACCTAAACCTGCACCTGAACAGAGTTTAGAATTAAAAGAACTTATATATGATATGCAAAGAGTTTTTGCAACCAAAGTTACAGCTATAGGAAACGATGCAAAAGGTAGAATATATATAGATTATTTTTCAAGAGACGATCTTGAAAGAATATGCGAACTGATAGAAGATTTAAAAAAGAAGATATAAAAGAAAAAAATGTTTCACGTGAAACATTTTTTTAATCGTTTTTTAATCGATATCTAATTATTGGTTAATTGACCGCTGATATAATGTTATTGTCGGAAGCGGAATTGTATATTTTTTGCAGACTTATGTGAACTCTGATGCTTTTGTTGACAGCCTGAGCAATCTTATCAGCAAGTTTATATACAAATCCTAACTTAGCAGTTTGAAAATTATTAGAACTATTGGAAGCAACACAAGCTGAGATTCCCAAAGAACCGGCTTTTGGCAGCTTATGACCGACAAAAGAGCCAGGATAAATACCCGATGTTAGCTTGATTGTTCCGATATCTTCTGGATTTCCTATGCTGGCATCAATAGCCCAAATTTTTTGGTTTGGATGGCGTATCTTGATAAAGTCTAATGTTGTTTGAAGATTTTGAGCTGTAACTGGAAGATTTAGCGTACCATAGACATAACAAGGTGTGTTATAAATATTTACAAGAAGATGGCCGCATAATGGACCTAAGCAGTCACCAGTTATACGATCGCTGCCTATACATAAAATAACAGGCAATGTTTTAAAAAGCCTAAGCTTTTTTAAAAGCATGTCAGCTAGACTTGTGTAATCTGATTCAAAAGAAAATGCAGTCGTTTTCATAAACATTAGATAGTATAATAAATTTGATATAAGGGAATTATTCCCACATAGATAAAAAAAATACGTTAGATTAGGGCAAAAGGAGGCTTCTAATGGCGCTAGCAATTGACGGTATAGTAATTGGCATATTATTGATTTTCACGCTTTACGGGGCGTATAAAGGCGCTTTAAAGTCAATAACCTCATTATTTGGTACAGCAATATCGTTAGTAATAGCTGTTTTGGTGGTATATTTTCTTGGAAATAAGGTTTATGAAATTGCGTTTATAAACAATTTGTTTGCTGCTGACAATGGCAGTCTTGCTTCATTTTTTTCATCAAAATTACCTGACTTTAACGGAGTAACGATAGGAGCTACACAGCAAGAAATTAATGAAGCAATTGGCGGATTGTGGAGTGTAATCGTTCCGCTGTTGACCAAGGTTATTAGTAAAATGACAGGCGGTGCTTATCAAGGGCAAACGATAAATTATGCATTAGGCAGGTTCTTAGCTCAAGTTGTATTCTATATACTTCTAGCTTTGGTAGTGTTCTTGATCTTAAGAATAATTATAAGATCATTAGAAAAGTTGATTGACAAGATCAAAGGGCAAAAGACGATCAATGATATTGATAAATTCTTTGGATTGTTTATAGGATTTATAAAAGGCGCTGTTACAGTTTCTTTATTATTGATTGTGTTTGGATTTATACTCAATTTGTCATTTATGGCGCCTGTAAAAGCAGCGTTTGAACAAACTTATGTTGCTAAAGAACTTAGCAAAATAGTTTTTGAAATAGTAAATAAAATATTTAATAATCCTAAGTTTTTGGGTGGACTAACCGGCTAGACTTATTTGGATGTTAATTAAAAAAAGGCCGCTGTCTTAATAACAGCGGCCTTTTTTTTATGTTATACATTAATAAAGGACATCAATAAAAATATGTTATACATTAATAAAGGACATCAATAAAAAGCTGTAAATTTTAATATTTTTTTCTCAAAACAGAAGGGTCTTCAATTTTGATAAAGGTGTCATTATTTCTTGTCAGATATTCTTCGGTAAATGCTTGATAAGAATAACCGCCCGAGCTCTTGGGATCATATTGCATAATGGGCATTCCATAGCTGGGTGCTTCTCCAAGTCTGATATTGCGAGGAATCTTTACTTCAAAGACTTTGTTTCCAAAATATTTATAAATTTCATCAGCTACGTTATTAACTAAGTTGGATCTTCCGTCAAACATTGTCAATAAAACACCGTCAATTTCAATAGTAGGATTGAGATGTTTTTTAACAAGTTTAATAGTATTCATTAATTGGCTCAAACCTTCCAGAGCAAAGAATTCACTTTGAATAGGAATGATTACAGAGTCGCAAGCAGTAAGAGCATTGATGGTTAGAAGACCTAGGGAAGGAGGACAATCAATGCAAATATAGTCGTAAGTATTTTTGAGCTTGTTTAAAATACCCTGCAGAAGTTTTTCGCGCTGTTCCATATAAACCATTTCAACTTCTGCGCCTGCAAGGTCGATATTAGAAGGAATGATATCCAGATTGTCAACACCCGTAGGAGCAATAACATCATCAATAGGACAATCACCCATAAGAGCATTATAGATAGATTTGGTAAGTTTGCTTTTTTGAATTCCTAGACCGCTGGTGGCGTTTCCTTGGGGATCCATATCAACAGACAAAACCTTTTTGCCCATAGCTGCAAGATATGCAGACATATTAATGCAGGTTGTTGTTTTACCCACTCCGCCTTTTTGATTGGTAAAGGCTATTATCTTTCCCATAATCGTAAAACACAATCTCCTTTGATATCAATAATTATATCATAAATATAGCATCAAAACAAATATTAATTATTAAGGAAAAATTTTAAAAAAAACAATTATCGTCAAAAAATGATACGATTTTACAAAGGATTTTTTCTGGGTTTGTTTAGCGGACGCGGATAGCCTTTTGGAGACGGTGCAATTTTATCAATCAAAACCAAAGTTCTGTGATTGCCGTTGAGATCAAATTCAATAATATCTTTGATTTTTCCACCCAAAAATTTTATGGCGTGTTTTGCCTGGTCAAGTTCTAGGCTGATGTCAGCCTTATAAAAAATAGCAGTACCGCCTATTTTTAAAAAAGGCAAAGCATATTCACATAGAACATTAAGCTGAGCAACTGCACGAGCCACAACATAGTCAAAGTCTTTTTGAGTCAAATCTTCTATGCGTGTGTGTAAAGTTTTTATATTGGCAAGTCCTAAGTTATCAATTACCTGATCCACAAATCCAATCTTTTTTAAAGATGAATCAACCAGCAAAAAATTGAGGTCAGGGCGGACAATTTTAAGAGGTATTGAAGGAAAGCCTGCGCCGCAACCTATATCCAAAACATTAGCGTTCTGTGCAATTAAATCACAAGCTGTTATGCTGTCCAAAAAGTGCTTTAGAAAAACTTCGTCTTTTTGGGTTATTGCTGTAAGATTGAACTTCTGATTTTCTTCAATCAGCATATTGAAGAAAGTTTGAAATTTTGGTTCGTTATTTACTGCGAGTGATAATTGGTCTATTTTTATCATAATTAACCTTTTTTTGTTTTTAGGTACAAGAGCAAAACATTAATATCTGCAGGATTTACGCCGCTTATTCTTGAAGCCTGACCTAGAGTAAGCGGTCTTATTTTATTCAGTTTTTGGCGCGCTTCTATTCTAAGCCCTTTCAGCGAATTATAATCCAAATCTTCAGGCAATTTTAGTTCTTCCAGCTTTTTTACATCTTCAATATTTCGTCTTGTGCGTTCAATATAGCCTTCATAACGTGTGGAGACAAGCACTTCTTGAATAACATCGGGCTGAATATCTTTAAGTTCGGGAAGTTCACGAACTATTTCCATTGTAATGTCGTTTCGTTTGAATAACTCTTTTAATGTTATGCCTGATTTTATCAATGACTGGTTAGCTTTTTCCAATAGAGGATTAATAGCTTTGGGAGAAAAACTCTTATCAAGCAAAGAGTTAAGTTGCTGTATTTTTTCAAGCTTGTCAAGATACTTTTGATATCTTTCTTGTGTAACAAGCCCAGCCTCATAACCTAGTTGGGTTAATCTAAGATCTGCATTGTCTTGACGCAAATTAAGTCTAAACTCTGCACGTGATGTCATCATTCTATATGGTTCGTTAGTGCCTTTTGTGGTAAGGTCGTCAATCAAAACGCCTATATATGCCTGGTCTCTGCCCAAAACCAAAGGCGGTTTTTTGCGAATTTTCAAAGACGCATTAAGACCTGCCATAAGACCTTGACATGCAGCTTCTTCATATCCGCTTGTACCGTTAATCTGACCTGCAAAATATAGCCCTTCTATAAATTTGCTTTCTAGAGTGGGCTTTAATGAAAGCGGATCAATACAGTCATATTCTATTGCATAAGCATCGCGCATAATATGTGCTTTTTCCAAGCCCTTGATGCTATGAACTATTTTTTCTTGAATATCTACAGGAAGAGAAGTGCTTATTCCTTGCAAATACACTTCGTCTGTGTCAAGTCCTTCTGGTTCTAGAAAAAATTGATGACGGTTTTTATCCTTAAACCTCATTATCTTATCTTCAATAGAAGGACAATACCTTGTTCCCGTTCCCTTGATAAGTCCGCTATACATAGGCGCAAGATGTATGTTTTCTCTAATAATTCTATGTGTTTCTTCATTAGTATAGCCTAAATAACAGGGCATACGGTCATATTGAACGGATTCAGACATTGCTGAAAAAGAATAGCTGGGTTCACCGTGCTGAATTTCAAATTGTGAATAATCTATTGTTTTACCGTCCAGACGGGGAGGAGTGCCTGTTTTGAATCTTCTCAATTCATGTCCAAGCTTTTGGATGCTGTCTGAAAGATGATTGGCGCGAGCAAGTCCCGAAGGACCTTTGTTTTCTATAATTGATCCTATTATCGTGTTAGATTTTAAATAGACGCCTGTCGCAACAACTACAGCATCAGCATAATATATCTGATTATATAATGTCTTTACGCCTGTAATTTTTTTGCCGTCTGTTAACAACTCTACAGCTTCCGCTTGTCTTATTCTAAGATTAGGTGTTTTTTCAAGCGTTGCTTTCATATTGGTGTGATATTTGTTTTTATCTATCTGGGCGCGTAAAGATTGAACAGCTACACCTTTACTTGTGTTTAACATTCTTAGCTGAATTAAGGATTTGTCTGCTTCTATGCCCATTTGACCGCCAAGCGCGTCTATTTCTCTAACCAAATGACCTTTGGATGTTCCGCCTATTGAAGGGTTGCATGCAAGAAGTCCGATAGAATCGAGATTGAGAATAAGCATGCATGTTTTTAGACCTGTGCGTGCGCAGGCAAGGGCAGCTTCCGCAGCTGCATGACCTCCGCCGATTACTACTGCATCAAAACGATAGTCAGAATTGTATTGATTATTATCGTCATTAATTTGTGTCATCAAAAATTTTTCCTAAAAAACAGCTTATTATAATTATTTGTTAAAGCTAAATAATTATATAACTCAATACATAAATAAAGCAACTGTCTGAATAAAGCAGTAAAAATTTTTTGATATTGATTGATAAAACCGATATAATTCCAATTAAAAACTGAGTATTAATATAAACTGTATAACAAGGATTAGAAAGAATATGAAAATGTCATTTTAACTTTTATAATGAACATCAAATTTTTTGGTGTCGTCATTATAAGCGGCAAGCAAAATCTTTTTGAGCTTTTGATTGTTTAAATCTAATTTTTTGATTATCCAATCTTTGTCTTTTCCAAGCTTTTTTAACGTGCTTTTGGAAATTTTGCCGTCAATAATGACGTTATAAGAAATAACTGCTTTATCTTTTTTTATTTTGAGATCTTCTGCGACAACTGGACTTTTATATTCATGAGGCAAAACGCTAAAAGTGCCGTTAGTTTCAAAAATTCCAAAAGCTATATCGCTAAGCGAAAAATAACCCTTTTCACGCACAAGTTCCAAAACTTCATTAACATTGAGTTTGCTTTTCTTTAGCCCCTTATAATTGATTTTGCCGTTTTCTATTATGGTTATAGGAGAGCCTTTCAAAATCTTTTCTAACAACAACCCTTTTCGCGTAAGCCATCCGATAAGAAAATCAAAAATAAAAAATATTGACATACTGATAAGATATAGATATATAGGTTTTTCTTCTAGATTGGTTGCCATTTCGGCCGCGATTGAACCAATAGATATGCCTGTAACATAACTAATAAAGTCAATTTCAGCTATTTGCTTTTTGCCTAATAGCTTGGATATTACCAAAAGATATAAAAACGCTATGGTCGCTGATAACAAAACTCTTAATATATCGTTCATAACTTATAACTTTTCCATAATTCAGGTAAATTATGTCAAAAAATGATTTTTTTAAAATTTGTGTCAAAGTTAGGTTTAAAAAAATACAATGTAAAAAGAAACAGTATTTTAGACTTTTTTGAACAAGCCCTTTCAAGATCGTGCTTTTTACATAATTTAACAAAGGAGAAGTATTATGTCAGAATATAATAAGTGCGATTGTGAAAAAGATAAGAAGATTCAACGCCATGTGCATGAAATATTAGGAAGCGTTTTAGTTGCAGAACGAAAAGAAGATGCTCATGCTCACCGTTTTGCAGGAGTTTCAGGCGAAGCTATTCCTCTTCCTAATGGAGATCATGTTCACAAAATAAAGATAAGAACAGATTTTTACGGCGATCATTATCATGAGATTTGTGGCGTATCATCTGGGGCTATAAAGGTAGGAGACAGACATGTTCATTTCGTCAAGGCAGCAACTACAGTTGATGAT
>DATCJR010000039.1 GCA_036562685.1 Clostridia bacterium
CCAGACTCTTTGGCGTATTTTCAACGGTCTTTAAATGAGTTGGGCATAAACAAAGCCTTAAAAGAAAAAGGCATCAAAAACGGCGATACAGTAAGAATGCTTGACACCGAATTTGAATGGTTTGATTAGTAAAGACTTTGAGAGCTAATTAGATATTAAAATTATTTTATTATGACCAGATATACTTTAAAATTTAGTTTTAAAGTATATTTTCTTTTTCTTTAACAAAATCAAAATCCTTTAATGCAATCAAAGCCATAATCATCAGAATAGTTGCTATTATTCGGTAATATATAGAATACGCTATAAAAAAGCTTGAAAACAATAAAAGTAAAGATGAGAAGAAATAGCCTTTTACGCGCTTTTTGGATAGAGCGATAGCAGCTAATTCTCTTAGCTTGTATTTTTTAGGATATTTGCTGATTTTTAAATTTATTTCAGGGTACATATCATACTTTTTCATCAATTCATATACTTTTTTGTCGTCATAAATAATAATATCAAGACCTATAATTGATGCTGCAAAACTATAAGCAAGCGGGTTAGCACCGTTGGAAAGTATCAAAAGTTTTTTAACGCCCAAATCCTTAGCGTCTTTTATAATATCAGCTACGTTATTGGGTGCTAATTTACTGGTAGAAAACTTCATAAACACAGCCAGTTTATCTTCACCTTTTTGAATTATCAAACAGTTTTTTTCTGTTTTAACTGGATGGCGGGTAGAAAGCATTTTGTTAAAAAAATTGATATTTGCTGAATTGCTGTTCAGGCACAGTTGATTCATTATCTGCTCTTTTTTATCTTTTTCTGTTTCTTGATTTTTAAGTTTGAATTTTTTTGCAAAAACCACATCAAAAATAATAATCATGCTAACTATAATAACAGAGGTAAAGATAATGGCTTTGGTTAGGCTCTCTATATAATATTTTATCCATACGAATATTATCAAAGCCGCCAAAGCTCTTGCAAAAATATAATCAAAAATGCGTGAAATTTTGTTGGTCATATATAGATATCCTTTTTTTTAATTATTGACAAAATTTCCGAATTATAAACAAAACATCTTTTCAAAAACTAATTATAATAGTATAATAAAAACATAATGAGGCTAATAATTTTTGGAGGTACTTTTGATCCTCCGCACAATGGACATGTTGAAATTTTAAATTCATTAAAACATTATGAAGACGATAGAATAATTGTATTACCCAATTATCTACCTCCGCACAAGTCAGCCAATGCTACTTCTCAAGATAGGCTTAATATGTGCAGGCTTGCTTTTCCTGATTATGAGATAAGTGATTATGAAATAAATAAAGGAGGCAAGAGTTACACTTATCAGACATTGCAATATTTTAAAGATCAGTATAATCTTGATCAGGACAGTCTGTTATATGTAATTGGCGCTGACAGCATGAGAGACCTAAAAACGTGGAATAGTCCGCAAAAGCTGGCTGAACTTGCGACATTTTATGTAATTAAAAGACCGCATTACCAAAACACAGGACAGGATATAGAAGAATTCAAAAAACTCTACGGCGGAAAAATAATTTTATCTGATATTATTGGACAAGATATATCATCTACCGAAATTAGATTGAGAAATGCTTTTGATTCTATTGATGATTTTGTACCCAAAGATGTGGCACAATACATAAAGCAAAATTGCTTATATAACAGATACAAAGTCATTACTGATATGTATCCTAAACTTAACTTACCCAAGAAGAGGATAGCGCATATTTTGTCTGTAGCATTGACAGCATTAAAACTTGGATATATCTACAAAGCCGATTCTGAAAGCGTTATCTTAGCCGCTTTATTCCATGACATAGGAAAAAGCCTTAATTTGAAAAAAGCGTATGAATTGGGACTTAATATCACTCATTATACTATAGAATTGCCTGCTGTGTGCAGACATGCTGATTTTGGTGCTGAGATTGCAAGAAAATATTTTGGAATTAAAGATGAAGATATTCTCAATGCCATAAAATACCATACAACAGCGCGCGCAAATATGTCATTATTGGAAAAAATAATCTTTCTGGCAGATTATATTGAGCCTACGCGAACCACGCCTGGACTAGAACCCATAGTACAAACAGCCCAATATGACATAGATAAAGCTGTTTTTATGACTATTAAAAAAACTATGGATTATTTGACCAGTCAAAATTTTGAAATTACACCTGCTATGAAAAGTGCTTATGAATTTTACTTTAAGGAGATAACAAGTGGAGTCTAAAGAATTAGCCCTAAATATTTGTGGAATTTTGAGTTCTAAAAAAGCAAAAGATATTACTATGATAGATGTCAATCATATGACCATAATCGCCGATTATTTTGTTTTGGCGTCAGCGACATCTACAACTGCTGTTAAGGCATTAGCTCAGGAATTAGAATTTCAAATGGGCGAAAAATACAACCGCAATCCGTTAAGAATGGAAGGTATACAAGAAGGCAGATGGATTGCAATTGACTTTGGAGAAGTTATTGTCCACATTTTTTATGAAGAAACCAGAAAGTTTTATCAATTAGAAAGACTTTGGACCGATGGCGAAAATGTAACTGTTTATCAGGATTAAGGAATTTAATTTAATGACTTGGGAAATCGAAATTATTAAGACATTGCAAAAAATTTCAAACAGCTTTTTTGACACGTTATTTTTGGGTATAACCAAACTTGGTGAAGAAATAGCCTTTATTATGGTTATGGTAGTTATACTCTGGTGTTTTGACAAAAGATTTGGACTTTTTATGGGCCTTAATTTTTTATTTGCTGCTTTGACTATCAATGTCTTAAAAAATGTTATAAAAAGACCGAGACCTTTTTCTAATGACAATTCACTTTCTATAGGCAAGCAAACACACGGCTATTCTTTTCCTAGCGGACATACCCAAAGCGCCGCTTCAATTTATACACTTTTGGGATTCCATTATGGATTACGCAAAAAACGCGTATGGTTTTGCGTGCTTATGTTTTTGATTGTTGTTTTGGTAGGGCTGTCAAGAATGTACTTAGGACAGCATTATTTGACTGATGTACTAGTCGGCTTTGCTATCGGAACGATGATATCAATAGCTGTATATTATATTTTTTCGCTTATGAAAGACAAGGAAGAATATTGGGCATTACTTATCATTCCTTTTTCTATAATATTAATGGCGATTTTTAATACTGAAGCAGTTCACAAAGATTTCTTTGTAGCTGGCGGAGTATCTATTTCTGTTGCCATAGGCTATCTTTTGGAGAAAAAGTATATTCGTTATGATGTTCGTCAAGAATTATGGTGGGTACAGATTCTAAAAGTTATTTTCGGAGTGGCGGTTGCTTTTGGCATAAAAGAAGGATTGAAGCCTTTGTTTAATATGTGGGGGCTTGGTTTGTTTGCAAGTTCATTTATAAGATATTTTTTGGTGGGGCTTTGGTGCAGTCTTGGGGCAATGGCAGTATTCAAATACGGACTAGGCGGAATAAAAAAAGCTATTATCAACAAGTCCGAAGCAGCGAAATAATAAAGAATTATTAAGATTATCTTTAACATATTGTGATAATGTTATCTTTGGTATATAATAAGCAAAATAATATTTGAATACTTGGATATAAAAACACCAATAGTTAAATATCTTATACACTAAGGAGAAATTTTTATGATAGATTATACAAAAAGCAGAGAAGTTATAGAAATAATTGATTCAACATTATTGCGTGCGGATGTAGTTGATGCAGATATAGAAAAATTATGCAATGACGCCAAAGAATATGAGTTTGCGGCAGTTATAGTCAATCCATTGCATGTAAAAAAGGCAAGAAAGCTTTTGCGTGGCTCTCCTGTAAAAGTAGGTACGGTTGTAGCTTTTCCTTTGGGAGAAGAATTTACCAACATAAAAGTTATGCAGGTTAAGAAAGCAATAAGAGCAGGTGCGCAAGACGTTGATGTGGTAGCGCCTATTTCCCAAATAAAACAGGGCAATTGGGAATACATCGCTAAGGAAATCAAAAAGATCAAGAAAGCAGCGCGCGGCAAGACTGTTAAGATGATCATTGAAACAGGTCTTTTGACACGCGAAGAAATAATAAAAATGACCGAACTTTGCGTTCAAGGCGGCATAAGGTTCATAAAGACAGGAACAGGATACCAAAGCCCTGCCGATGCAGAATCAATTAAGTTGATAATACGCACAATCAAAGCTACTCAGCGAAGCGAAAGCGCGCTTGGAGTAGATAAAGACCAAAACATTGTTGAGGTAAAAGCAAGCGGAGGTATTAAGACGCTAGAACAGGCTTTGGAATTT
>DATCJR010000040.1 GCA_036562685.1 Clostridia bacterium
TATGTTTAATATAGTATTAGTAGAACCTGAAATTCCTCAAAATACAGGCAATATAGTTCGTACTTGCGCAGCCACTCATACAAAACTTCATCTTGTGCGCCCGCTTGGATTTGAAATTTCGGACAAGTATCTAAAAAGAGCAGGACTTGATTATTGGCAGTTTGCTGACATAAGCTATTATGACAGTTTTGAAGAACTAAGACAAAAGAACAGTCAAGCTGAATTTTGGTTTTTGAGCACAAAAGGTCAAAAAGTTTATTCTGATGTGCAATTCAATGACGGCTGTTTTTTGGTTTTTGGAAAAGAAACCAAAGGATTGCCTGAGGATTTGCTGTATAACAACTATGATCATTGCATAAGAATACCTATGTACCAGGAATTAAGATCGCTTAATCTTAGCAATTCTGTTGCTATAGTCTTGTATGAGGCATTAAGGCAAGAGGGCTTTTCAGGCTTGAAAGCCCAAGGACATCTTACAAAATATTAAAAAGTTTTTACTATTTATTAAATCTAACTATATTGATAGGATGAGAATTAATATCTAATTAAGGGATAATAATTGAATAAAATTTATCATAAGATTCTAAACATAAAAAATAATTTATGATAAACAATATACATTGATTTGACAAAGTTTGTAACTGACCGTTAAAATAGAAATGTATATTAAAAAGTGGAGTTTATGTTTTTAGATGGATAAATTTTTAGAAATACTGCACGCTTGTGTACAGCTTTTGGCTGGCATGGGCGTTTTTTTATATGGCTTGCATACCATGTCCAATGGTATGGAAAAGTCAGCAGGAAAAAGCATTAGAAAGTTATTTAACAAGATTAACGATAACAGATTTGTCGGACTAGGTATCGGAACAGTAGCAACTGCGCTTATTCAGAGTTCAACTGCTGTTTCAGTTATGCTTATTGGTTTTGTAAATGCTGGTGTAATGTCTTTATATCAGGCAACCGCAATAATAATGGGCGCCAATATCGGTACGACATTGGACGCGTTCTTGATTGTATTGCAAGACCTTGATATTTCGTCTTACTTTGCATTGCTGGCTTTTGTAGGCATAATTATGATGATGGTTGACAAGAAGGGAAACATAAGCCGTATTGGTGAAAGTTTGGTCGGCGTGGGACTTATTTTTATCGGATTAAGTTTCATGAGCGATAGCTTTTCTAACTCTGCGATAATAAAATCAGCAATTGAGCAAATGTTCTCGGTTTTGACAAATCCGTTTTTATTGATACTTATTAGCATGATTATAACCGCTCTTGTCCATAGCAGTTCTTTGGTAACAGCGGTTATTATTATATTGGTTAACGCAGGCTCGCTTTCTACTATGAGTGCTTTCTATATAGTGTTAGGCAGTAACATAGGAACTTGCTTTACTGCGATTATAGCAGCTATTGGAACTTCAACTAACTCAAAAAGAACAGCCTTTATACATATCTTTTTCAATGTAATAGGTGTATTGCTGTTCTTATGTTTTATGCTTCCTATGGGCAAACATTTTGAAAACATATTTATAACAATCTCTGGCGGAAACGCAGGTCTTCAGGTTGCCTTATTCCATTTGATATTTAATGTTGTAAGCGTAATAATCTATATACCTTTTATAAAGCAAATTGTATGGTGCGCCGAAAAGTTTGTTCCGGACAAAAAAGTTGAAACGGCTCCGGAAAAACTCAGATATTTGGATGAAAGAATACTTAATTCTCCCTCAGTTGCCATTTCACAGATATTAAAAGAGATCACAGATATGGGCCATTTGGCAGAAACCAATATGGATCTTGCTATGAGCGATGTCATCAATGCTACTGATATTAATGTAGATACGGTATATAAGAATGAAAAACAGTTAAACTATCTTAATAAGGCATTGACTAACTATTTAGTAAAAATCAGCAGTCTTAATATATCTAAGGCAGACGAAGTTCTTATAGGTTCACTATATCATGTAGTTTCTGATATAGAAAGAATAGGCGACCATTCCGAAAACTTGTGCGAAGCTGCACAGCAGATGGTTGCGGAAAATATTTCATTCTCTGAAGAAGCTAAAAACGAAATAATGACTATGTATCAAAAAGTCAAACTTCTTTATAGAGATGCGCTTTATGTATTTGACAAGCGCGATGTTAATATGATAAAAGAAGTTAATCGCCGTGAAGAAGAAATCGATAATATGAAGAAGCAATTTAGCAACAATCATATCAAGAGATTGCACAGCGGAATATGCTCTGTTGAAAGCGGTGAAGTGTTCTATGATCTTACGATGAATTTAGAGAGAATTGCAGACCATCTAACCAATATAGCTTATAGCATAAGAGAAAGAAGTGAAAAATGATAATGATAATACATTATCAATGTATTTGACATAAGTTGCAAAAACGATTATATTTAATGTATTAAGTATTTAGGAGTTAAATATGAATAAATTAACGGTTAAAGATGTAGATGTTTTTGGTAAAAAGGTCTTGGTAAGAGCAGACTTCAATGTTCCTCAGGACGAAAATGGTAATATCACTGATGAAAACAGAATTATCGGTGCATTACCCACAATAAAATACCTTATTGAGCACAAGGCTAAGATTGTTTTGTGTTCGCATTTAGGAAGACCTAAAAACGGCTTTGAACCCAAATATTCACTTGCTCCTGTAGCAAAAAGACTTAATGAGCTTTTGGGCGGATGCGTAACATTGGCAAAAGATGTTATCGGCGAAGATGCAAAAGCAAAAGCTGCTGCTTTGAAGCCCGGCGAAGTATTATTGCTTGAAAACGTAAGATTCCACAAGGAAGAAGAAAAGAACGATCCCGCTTTTGCAAAAGAACTTGCACAATTTGGTGAAATATATGTAAACGATGCTTTTGGAACAGCTCACAGAGCACATGCTTCAACAGCAGGTGTTGCTGATTATATAACTACAGCAGTTGCAGGATTTTTGATTGCAAAAGAACTTGATATAATGGGTGGAGCTTTGGAAGATCCTAAGCGTCCTTTTGTAGCTATTTTGGGCGGTGCTAAAGTTAGCGACAAAATCGGCGTTATTAATAACCTGTTAGAAAAAGTTGACAGCCTTTTGATTGGCGGTGCAATGGCTTATACATTTATTTTGGCAAAAGGCGGCAAGGTTGGTGATTCTAAGGTTGAATTGGATAAAGTTGATCTTGCAAAAGAGTTGTTGAAGAAAGCAGAAGAAAAGAAAGTTGATCTTTTGTTGCCTGTGGATAACGTAGTAGGTGATGATTTTAAGGCTGATGCTAATAGTCAAGTTGTAGAAAGCACTAAGATTCCTGAAGGCTGGCAAGGTCTTGATATAGGTCCTAAGACCGCAGAAAACTTTGCAAAGGTTATCTCTAATGCTAAGACAGTTATTTGGAACGGACCTATGGGCGTATTTGAATTTGAAAAATTTGCAGTAGGAACTAAGGCAGTAGCTGAAGCTTTGGCTAAGTCAAACGCAATCACCATTGTAGGCGGAGGCGACAGTGCAGCTGCTGTTGAGCAATTGGGATATGCTGATAAGATAACACATATTTCAACAGGTGGTGGTGCTTCACTTGAATTCTTAGAAGGACTTGAACTTCCTGGTATTGCAAAGCTTAATGATAAGAAATAAATAAAATTAAATAAGAAATTAAAAAATAATAGGGCAAGGGAAAATTCCTTGCCCTAAAATAAAGGAAGACAAAAATATGAGAAAACCCATAATTGCCGGCAACTGGAAAATGAATAATACGGCAAAAGAAACCAAAGATTTATTAACAGAATTAATTCCTAAGGTTAAGGACGCTAAGTGCGATGTAGTCGTTTGCGTACCTTATACTGATTTATATATGGCTAGCCAAATGCTCAAAGATACCAATATAGGTTTAGGCGCACAAAATGTGCATTGGGCAGACAAGGGTGCATTTACAGGCGAAGTTAGTGCCGACATGCTTTTGGAATTGGGAGTAAAATATGTAATCATAGGTCACAGTGAAAGACGTCAATATTTTGGCGAGACTGATGAAACAGTTAACAAAAGAGTTATTCAGGCACTCAAAAAAGGTCTTACCCCTATACTTTGCATAGGTGAAACAGAGTCCGAAAGAGAAAACGGTTTGACTGACGAAGTTAATCGCAGACAGCTTACAGTAGGTCTAAAGGATGTATCTGCTGAAGATGTTGAAAAGATTGTTATCGCTTATGAACCTGTATGGGCGATTGGCACAGGCAAGACTGCGACTGATAAGGACGCTGACGAGACAATAGGCAAGATAAGAGAAATCTTGAGTGTGATTTATACACGTGACATAGCACAAGCTCTTAGAATACAATATGGTGGAAGTATGAATGCAAAGAACGCTCAAGGGCTTATGTCAATGCCTGAAATTGACGGCGGTTTGATTGGCGGAGCAAGCTTGAAAGCAGAAGATTTTTCTGTAATAGTAAAAGCTGCTGAAGTTAAATTTTAATTTTTTTAACGAAGGATAGTATATGAAAAACAGATTTGTTGCACTGATTATAATGGATGGATTGGGAAAACGAGATGACACAAGATGTAACGCAGTGGAAATCCAAGGTGTTCCTAATCTAAAAAGATTAATGAATGCTTATCCACATACATTTATAGGTGCGAGCGGACTAGATGTTGGTTTGCCTGACGGACAGATGGGCAATAGTGAAGTTGGACACCTTAATATAGGTGCTGGCAGAGTAGTATATCAAGACATCACCAGAATAGATAAAGCAATAATTGATGGCGACTTTTTTACTAATCCTGCATTAGTGGGTGCTATTGAAAATGTAAAAAAGAACGATTCAAAACTGCATTTAATAGGGCTTTTGTCTAATGGCGGTGTTCATAGTCATATCAATCATCTGTTTGCTTTGCTTGATATGGCGGCTAAGAATGGCATAAGCAAAGTTTATGTTCATGCTCTTATGGATGGCCGAGACGTTTCACCTACAAGCGGTGTGGATTTTGTAGCTCAAACTCAAGAAAAGCTAAATGAGCTTGGATTTGGGAAAATTGCAAGCGTTTGCGGCAGATATTATTTTATGGATAGAGATAACCGCTGGGAAAGAGTTGAAAAGGGCTATAACAGCATAACAGCGGGAAAGGGCAAAACTGTAATTGACGCTTTAACTGCCATAAAAGAATCTTACGACGAAGGCGTTACAGACGAATTTATAGTGCCGTTTGCAGTTACCGATGCTAACGGTAATTATGACGGCGGAGTTGATGCAGGCGACAGCGTTGTATATTTCAATTTTCGTTCAGACAGAGCAAGAGAAGGCACTCGTGCTTTTATATATGAGGATTTTGACAAGTTTGAAAGAGCAAAGGGTTATACTCCTGTATATTTTGTTCAGATGACCGAATATGATGCTACCTTTACAGGATTGCATACAGCTTTTGCTCCTAAAGAGCTAAAGAATACTTTGGGCGAGTACCTTGCTGATAAAGGATATACCCAATTAAGAATTGCCGAAACAGAAAAATATGCGCATGTTACATTCTTCTTTAACGGCGGTGTAGAAACGCCCAATAAGAATGAAAAAAGAATTTTGATAAATTCACCCAAGGTTGCTACTTATGATCTAAAACCTGAAATGTCAGCATATGAAGTTTTGGAAGCAGCTAAAAAAGAAGTTCAATCTGGCGATATTGATGTCATGATTCTTAACTTTGCTAACTGCGATATGGTAGGACATTCAGGCGTATTGGATGCTACGATAAAAGCAGTAGAAACGGTTGATAACTGTGTCAATGATTTGGTTAATGAGATTTTGAAAATTGGCGGTGCTGCTATAATTACTGCTGACCATGGCAATGCAGAACAGCTGTGTTATGATGATGGTTCGCCTTGTACTGCTCATACCACCAATCCTGTTCCTTGCATTTTGGTTGATGACACACGCAAGGATGTAGTATTGAGAGACGGCGGCAAACTTTGCGATCTAGCGCCTACCTTACTCAAAATCTTAGGCGAAGAAATTCCTGCAGAAATGGAAGGCAAACCGTTATTTTAAAATAGGGAAGCTTTGAAATTTAGTTGTATATTAAAAAATATTATGCTATAATCATAAAGCCGAATTTGTGTGATGGAGGAAATTATTTTGTTTCAGCTTCTGCAATTAGTACCTAGATGGGTCGAAGTTAGTTTCCCTTATATTAGAATGGGACTTATGGTTATGGAAGTATTGCTGTCCATATTCCTTATCATAGTTGTTTTATTCCAGCCTGGCAATTCTGATGAATTGGGTGCAATTTCAGGCGGACAAGATACCTTTTTTGGTAAAAACAAGGGTAAGACTCTCGAAGGCAGAATGAAAAAGATGACCATTACAACGGCAATATTGCTTGTAGTAAACGCAGCAATTTATTTCGTTACATTGACTATTTATAACGGTCAAATTTAAAACTAATGAAAAGAATATAAACAGAGGGCGGCTATCAAAGCTGCCCTATTTTTTTAAATGATTTCTATTAATATATGGCATAATATAAATACACAAAAATTTTCAAAACGGTGACAAAATATGCAAAGCTTCAAAGACAAAGTATATGATATAATAACTCAAAATAACTTATCAGGACTTACCAGAAATAAGCTGTTAAAAAGTCTGGGAGCAAAAAGTGTTTTTGACAAAAAAAATATAGGACTTGCCTTGGATGAATTGGCTAAAGAAGGACTTCTTGTAGAACAGCATACGAGAAAAGAATCCAAATACTATCTGCCGCAAAAGATTAATGCCTACAAAGGCAAGATTCAGGGCAATGCTAGGGGCTTTGGATTTTTTATATCGCCCGAACTTGGCGAAGATGTTTTTATTCCGGCACGGCATTTAGGAAAAGCTGAGCATGGCGACACCGTTTTGGTTAAGGTAAATAAGAAAAAAGAAGACGGACAGTCTTTAGAAGGCGAAGTTATTACGGTGTTGGAGCGCGGATTTAAAAGAGTGGTGGGCGTATTTTCAACCCGTCAAAATTCAACTTATGGATTTGTAACACCTGATGATTCAAAATATTTTCATGATATTTTTATACCGCTGGATCGTTTTAACGGTGCGCAAAACGGGCAAAAAGTTGTAGCTGAAATAACCTCATATCCCGAAAAAGGCAAAAAT
The DNA here is from genome assembly GCA_036562685.1 of Clostridia bacterium. NCBI lineage: Bacteria > Bacillati > Bacillota > Clostridia > Clostridia bacterium. The sequence continues at coordinate 7,116 of DATCJR010000040.1, forward strand.
CCCGAAGGCAAGATTGTTGAGATTTTGGGCGATATTGACGAAGAAGGTATGGAGATATTGTCTATTATCCGCTCATACAATCTCTATGAAGAGTTTCCTGAAGAGGTTTTGAAAAGCGCAGAAAAAGTTAATCGTCCGATCACGCCTCAAGATATTGCCAAGCGTCAGGATTTTAGGGATTGGATGATAATAACCATTGACGGAGAGGATGCTAAGGACCTAGACGATGCAATAAGCCTTCATATAGATGAAAACGGACATTATCTTTTGGGTGTGCATATAGCCGATGTTTCGCATTATGTTAAGCCAAATACTCCATTAGATAAGGAAGCATTAAAACGCGGTACCAGCGTTTATTTTCCTGACAGAGTATTGCCTATGCTGCCTAGGGAACTTAGCAACGGAATATGTTCACTGAATGAAAAAGAAGATAGATTGACCTTGTCTGTTTTGATGGAAATAGATAAGGAAGGAAAAGTGGTAGGTTCTGAAATCACTGAAAGCATTATAAATTCTAAAGCCAGAATGACCTATGACAAGGTTAACAAAGCTTTGGCGGGCGACGCGACTTTGATGCAAAAATATGCAGATTTCATGCCCATGTTAAAAAACATGGAAGAACTTATGTATATTCTTAATCAAAAGCGAAGAGAGCGGGGTTCGATTGATTTTGAAATACCAGAAAGCAAGATCATATTAGATTCTCATGGCAAGGTAAAAGAAATTTTGCCTTATCCTAGGGGTGTGAGCAACAGAATAATAGAAGAATTTATGCTTGTTACCAACGAGACTATTGCCGAAACCATGTACCATGCCCAAATGCCGTTTATTTATAGAGTGCATGAAGAGCCGCCAGAAGAAAAGGCCGCTGTTATGCTTGCATTTGCGCAAGGCGTAGGCTTGAAATTTAAGATGAATAAGAGCGGCAATTTATATCCTAAGACCGTACAACAGATACTTGCTCAAGCTGAAGGCAAGCCTATTTTTAATGTTATCAACAAGGTTATGCTAAGGTCAATGTCAAAAGCAAGATATCAAGAAGACAATCTTGGACATTTTGGACTTGCGGCAAGATTTTATTGCCATTTTACATCGCCCATTCGTCGTTATCCGGATTTGGCAATACATCGAATTATAAAGGACTTTTTGCATAACGGACTTAACAATTCTAAGAAATTTGAAAGATTTGTGGTTGAAGCAAGCGCGATGTCTAGCGAACGTGAAAGACTTGCAGAAAACGCAGAAAGAGAAGTTGATGATTTGTTGAAAACTGAATATATGAGCAATCATATAGGCGAAAAATATCCGGGAATTATAAGCGGTGTTACCGAATTTGGTATCTTTGTCGAGCTTGAAAACACATGCGAAGGGCTTATACGCCTTGAAAATTTGCCCAAAGATTATTATCATTTTGATGAAGATAATTTTTCATTGGTGGGCAAAAAGATAGTTTACCGTCTTGGCGACCAGATGGAAATTATCGTTGCTAGCACGGATATTGTTAATAAAAAGATAGAATTTTTACCTGCATAATTAAATTTTGCGAGGGACAGGGATATGGAAGGGATAAAAGTAGTAGCCGAAAACAGGCAGGCGCGATTTGAATACTTTATTTTGGACACTTATGAGGCTGGAATAGTGCTAAGCGGCGATGAAGTGAAATCAATAAGACAGGGCGCAGTCAATCTCAAAGACAGCTTCGCAATAATTGAAAAAGGCGAGGTTTTTTTGAGAAACTGTCATGTTACCCCATACCAAAAAGGCAGCTATTTTAACAGCGAAGCAAGGCGAGATAGAAAATTATTGCTCAATCGTGCCGAAATTTCTAAATTAACAGGCAAGGTTAACGAAAAAGGCTTGACCTTGATACCTCTTAAACTTTATCTTAAAGGCAGTCTTATAAAACTTGAACTCGGACTGTGCCAAGGCAAAAAAACATATGACAAACGCGAAACCCTAAAACGCCGCACTCAAGAAAGAGAAACCCAAAGAGCAGTTAAGGATTTTGTGTAAATGTTTTTTGCTTGCTTTATCTAGATGTGTAGTATTTGCATTATTATTTGATATGAAAAAAGCACTCTTGTTAAGAGTGCTTTATCTTTTTTTAAATGTTTTACTTCTTTTCTATAACCATTCGCTTTTTGCCTTCAAACATAATTGATACTGTGCCTGCTCCTGTGTGTGCACCAATTACGGGGCCTATATAATTGGTTATAATTTCTTTAGCGCCTGCTTCGGTTAATTTTTCTTTGAGCTCTTCTGCTGTTTCTATGTCATCGGCATGCGCTATATATACGCGTATGGCGTTGTCGGCTTTGTATTCGAGATATGATTTTACCAGTCTTTGTATAGCTTTTTTGTGACCGTGTTCTTTTCCAATAACTACAAGTTCGCCCTTATGGTTTACTGTAATAATGGGTCTTATACCTAAAATAGAACCTACCAGCGCTGAAGTAGAAGAAACCCTGCCGCCGCGTCTTAGATGAAACAGATTTTTTACCATTACAAAATGCTGCAATCTTTCTACAAGTCCTGTAAGATATTCTGCTGCTTCTTTTGCGCTTTTGCCGCCTGCTCTTAATTCGTCTGCTTTATCTAGTATTAACATCTGTCCCATTGTCGCGCTTTTGCTGTCAATTATATAGATGTTGCGGTTTTTAAACTTTTGCATAACTTCTTTTGCGGCATTAATGGCGTTTTGCGCTGTTGAGGATAAACCGCCCGATAAGCAAATATGAACTAGATCTCCTTCATTTTTGTTCATAAGGTCTTCAAAATATTCAGCCGTTTCAACAACATTAAGCTGAGTTGTTTTAATAGATTTTCCTTCTCTTATTTTGTCATAAAATTCCTTGTATTCTTCATCAGAATCAAATGTGTCCCTATATTCTACATTATCCACAATATAAGCCATAGGGATGTAATAAATGTTTCTTTTTTTTAATTCACTCTTATAAGCATCGCAGCAAGAATCAGTAGAAAGAATAAAACTCATATAAATCTCTCCTAAAAAACATCTACAACATTAGATGTGTTGCAGTAGCTCCATTATATAGGTAAAGTCTATGTTATAGCAATGCATTATATAGCCATAACAAGCCCAAAAGCATAACTGTAACACAACTGTAAACAATACGTGTAGATTTTTGCCAAAATTATATGATTTTAGACTCTAGAAAAATAAAAAAGCCCGATATCGGGCGGTTAAAAACTGGTGGAGATGATCGGGATCGAACCGACTACCTCTTGAATGCCATTCAAGCGCTCTACCAACTGAGCTACATCCCCATATGAATTTTAGCTAATATATATTAGCATATTTTTTGTTTTGTGGCTATAATTTTGCTTTAAAATTTGCATTCTAATTTTGACAAAGAGCATGTTTATGGCATAATGTAAACTAAATAGTTTTTATCGAACGCATAAAAACTTCTCTTGTTGTTTGATATTTGAAATATAAAATGTTATATTATTAGAAAAAATAAAAATAAAAGGAAAATTTTGGCAGATGAGAAAAACAATAGCTATAGTTGGTGACAGTAATATTGACAATGATCCCAAAAAGCAGCAGATTGCTTTTGAAACAGGAAAAATACTTATTGACAATGGTTACAGAATTATTTCGGGCGGTTTAGGCGGAGTAATGGAAGCAGCATTTAAAGGCGCGCATGCATCCAAAAAATATAAAGAAGGCGACACCATAGGAATACTGCCTATGTTTTCTCCTCTTGACGCCAATGAATATGCGGATATAATAATCCCTACAGGTTTGGATTTGTACCGCAATGTCATAATTGCCAACTCTTCAGCGGCGGTTATCGCGATAGGCGGCGGCGCAGGCACTATGTCCGAAATAACAAATGCATGGGCTTTGCATAGGCTCATATTGGCGTATAAAAATGTCGAAGGCTGGAGCGCTAAAGTAGCCGATACCAAAATAGACCAAAGAACAAGATATACAGGCTTTGATGATAAAGTGTTTGGAATAGAAACTCCTGAACAAGCAATTGAAATAATTAATAAATATGTAGACAAATACAATATCTATCACACAGGTATTGTTAAAGGAAAATAGAAATAACTAAAAAAGAGTTAAATGTTTTGTTAACTCTTTTTTAGTTTTCTGTTTTGATCAATAGATTTAATATTTTGATCTTTTGTTAAGATAAACACTGTTTTATATTTTAAAAAAGTGTTGACATTAATTGATTTTTATTATAATATAGTAGTAACAAATGTTACTACTATATAATTTTCATATAGTAGGAGAACTAACAATGAATGAACTTGACATTTTGCAAGAATTGGGATTTTCACAAAATGAAGCTAAAGTTTACATAACTTTGGTTAAGAAAAATCCTCTTAACGGTTATGAGATAGCAAAACAATCATCTATTACACGTACGATGGTTTATGACATACTGAAGAGACTTGAGAGAAAAAATGTAGTCAAAGTAATAGAAGGCGACAGCAAAATGTATGTTCCTGTGGACTTCAAAGAAATCTTAGGAAGTTTCAGAGAAAACCTTGATAAGAAAATATCTTTTTTGCAAGAAAGGCTGGAAGATATAGCGTCCACAGCAGATAAAGAGAGCTACATTATCAACATCTATGAATATGACCAAATGATTTCTGAAATAAGAAAGCAAATTGAGTCAGCTCAAAGAGAAATCTACTTGTCATTATGGGCGGAAGAAGCTGAATTATTCAAAGATGTTTTAAAAGAAGCTGATGAGCGTGGCGTAAAGATATATATTTTCTCATTTAATAAGTTGCCGATGGATTTTGGTGTGCATTTTACTTACAATGTTACCAATGTAAGCGACTATTTTCTGAGAAGAAGAATAATAGCTGTTTTTGATCAAGAAAAGCTCATAGTGGGCGAAGGCAATGAAAAGATTGATGAAATAAGCCTTGTTACATCTAACAGCATGATTATTCAGATGGCAATTGACCTTTTGATACTTGATATAGCTCAGCTAAGCTCATTAAAAAAGGGAAATTACATTAAAGAAAACAATACACTAGAAGATTATAAAAAGGCTATAACGCAATACCACAAAGACATAGGATTTCCTGAAAAAGAATTAGGAAATCTAGGAAAGACTGGTATTAAGACATGAAATAATTACAGGGGGTAATAATGGAGCAGACAGCAGTTATACATTATCCTTATTCGCAATACTGTTATGGTTTGGATCAAAACAATATAGTATTACGAATCAAGGTCAAAAAAAATGATATAAAAGCTGTCACTGTCCTTATTGGAGACAGAATGTCGCCATTTGAAAAGACAGTTTCAAAACATGAAATGGCTTTGGTGGCTTCTGATTTCGAACATGATTATTTTGAATCTCATATTAATGTTAAATATGAAAGATTAAGATATTATTTTATTTTAACTGATTATAGCAATAACCAAAAGATATATTCCAATTATTGGTTTTATGATGATGATAAAACTATTAATAATTATTTTGAATTTCATTTTAATCACAAGGCAGATTTATTCATAACACCTCAATGGGTAAAATCTTGCGTTATTTATCATATTTTTCCTGATAGCTTTGCAACTGATTATAGACATATCGAAGTCAAAAAAGACTATAAGGAAAAATACAATCCCGAAAAAAGTTATCGCATAGGCGGAACCTTAAAAGGTATTATTAAAAACCTAGATTACATAAAAGATCTAGGTGCAAATGCTATTTATCTTAATCCGATTTTTGTTTCTAAGAGCTATCACAAATACAATATTGATGATTATTATCACATAGATCCCAATCTGGGAACTGATAATGATTTTAAAGAGCTTGTCCAATCCGCCCACAGTTTGGGTATAAAGGTTATTCTGGATGGTGTTTTTAACCATACAGGGACAGGCTTTTTTGCTTTTGCAGATATTTTGAAATACGGACAAAACAGCAGATATATTGATTGGTACTATGACATCAAAAAATTCCCCGTAGAAAAAGATGATTCTGAATATTACACATGTTTCGCTTATTCGGGCAATATGCCCAAACTAAACACAGCCAACCCTGAAGTCGTAAAATATTTTTGCGACGTAGCAAAATATTGGATTCAAAAATACGATATTGACGGATGGCGGCTTGATGTCGCTAATGAACTCAATCTTAATTTTTGGAGAATTTTCCGTCAAACAGTAAAGTTAATAAAAAGCGACATATATCTTGTAGGCGAAATTTGGGATGACGCAAACACATGGATGCAGGGCGATATGTTTGACGGGGTTATGAATTACCGTCTAAAAGATACAATGCTTGATTTTTTTGCCCGCGGTGAAATATCAGCACAACAGTTTGGTGAACGTCTTGACTACTTTAATATGCGTTATCACGAAAACGGACTTATGTGCATGTATAACTTTTTGGATTCTCACGATTGCTCAAGATTTTATGATGAATGCCAAAACAAACAGGATTATTTATTGGCTTTGGTATTTCTAGCATTTTATCCAGGAGCATGTGCCGTTTATTATGGCGATGAAATAGGGATAATGGGCAAAGATGATAATGAGTCATTCAGAAATCCAATGCAATGGCAAGATGTAGAAAATGATATTTTTAAACATTTTAAAAATGTTCTTTCAATAAGAAACAAATTTCAAAAACTAATGAGTGCAAGATATAAGAGCGTGTTTTACAAAGATCGTGCTTTTGTTTTCAAAAGATTTGAAGCAAATCAAGCTTTATATATCGGCATCAATATAGGCGGCAATGATGTCGTTTTTGATATTGATGATTTCGAATTGATTATGGGGGACAAAATAGCAACCTTATCAAAAAATATAATCATGCAATCCAAAGGTTATTTTATTATTACCAAAAAGGAGAAAAATTATGAGCAAGCCTAGAGTTGCGTATTTTTGTATGGAATTTGGTTTGGAGTCTGACTTTAAGATTTATAGCGGCGGACTTGGAATTTTGGCTGGAGATATTTTAAAAGCGGCAAAAGACCTAAATGCTCCTATGGTAGGTGTGGGAATTTTGTGGCGTGCAGGCCTAACCGATCAATATATTGATAAAACTGGTTTTCCTTATGACAGCTATTATGACTATCATTATGATTTCTTGAAGGACACAGGAGTTACTGTCGATGTCAAGATAAAAGATGATACTGTAAAACTTAAGGTCTGGAAATGCGATTGTTTTGGCAATGTTCCGTTGTATCTTTTGGATCCATTTTTACCTGATAATCCGCATAGCCTTATTTGCGGTAATTTGTACGGTTGGTTTGAAGAAGAGCGCATTGCACAAGAAATTATTTTAGGAATAGGCGGATATAGAGCTTTGAAGGCTTTGGGCGAAAAGGTTGATATCTATCACTTTAACGATTCTCATCCTCTTCTTTGTTGCACCGAAATTATTAAAGAATATATGACCGAAAAACATATGAGCTTTGAAGAAGCTAGAAAAGCAGCTAAAAAGAATATTGTATTTACAACTCATACTCCTGTACCTGCAGGCAATGAAGTGCATAGCCTTAAGGTTTTGGAATATATGGGCGCATTTAACGGACTTACCAAAGAGCAAATGATTGATATAGGCGGAGATCCGTTTGGCATGACTGTGGCAGGATTAAGAACAGCTAAAATTGCAAATTCTGTTGCAGAACTTCATTGCAAAACGGCCAAAAAGATGTGGACAGATGTTAAAGACGCAGCTGAAATTACCAATGTTACCAACGGCGTTCACAACAAAACATGGCAAAGCGATGAAATTAGAAAAGCGTATTTGAACAATGGAGATCTTTATGCTGTTCATCAAAGCCTGAAGCAAAAATTGATAGACGAGATTTATCAACGCAATGGAGTAAAACTATTGCTTGATGTTCCTATTATCGGTTTTGCAAAACGTGCTGCGCCTTATAAACGCGGAGATTTGATTTTCAAAGACAAGTCAGTAATCGAGCCTTTACTAAAAGAAAAAAAGCTGCAAATAGTTTTTGCAGGAAAAGCTCATCCCAATGACTATACAGGAAAGAACATAATAAAAAATCTTTTTGAAATGGCAAAACGCTATCCCGAATCTGTTGTCTTTGTTCAAAACTATGACATGTATATTGGCGCCCTAATGACAAGAGGCTGCGATATTTGGCTCAACAATCCTATAAGACCATTGGAAGCATGCGGAACATCAGGAATGAAAGCCGCAATGAATGGAGTTTTAAATTTGGCGGTACTTGATGGCTGGTGGCCAGAAGGTTGTGTTCACGGCGTCAATGGCTGGGAAATAGGCGATGGCTATGAAGGCACTGATTGTGATGAACATGATTCTAAGGCGTTATATAAATGTCTGATGGAAGAAGTTTTGCCAACATATCAGGATAAACAAAAATGGGCTTCGATGATGAAAGAAAGTATTGCAATGTCAGAGGTTAGGTTCTCTGCAAAAAGAATGGTAGAGGAATATTACGAAAAAATTTACAACTACTAAGGACAAAAAATGAAGAATAGCGGAATTTTATTACATATTTCTAGTTTGCCGTCCAGTTATGGAATAGGAGATTTTGGAAAAGAAGCTTATAAATTCGCAGATTTTTTGAAGGCAAGCAAACAAAAATATTGGCAGATTTTACCTCTTAATCCACCTGGTGAAGATAATTCTCCTTATCAGGCATTCTCGGCTTTTGCAGGCAATCCGTATTTTATTGATTTGGATGCATTGTATGAGCAGGGATTAATATCTGATAGATATAAGAGTCTAATTTGGAAAAAGGGCAATATCGATTACGAACTGTTATATAAGAATAAAGACAGTGTATTAAGAGAAATATCAAATAATCTTGATAAAATTGATCAAAGCGATTTTGACAGATTTTGTCAAGATAATCATTTTTGGCTTGAAGATTATGCAATCTTTATGGCTCTGTATGAGTATTTTAATAAGATATCATGGAACGAATGGGAACCAGATATTGTATCAAAAAACCCTGAAACGATCAGCATTTATCAGGAGAAGTTAAAGACAGAAATAGCTTATTGGAAGACAATTCAATATTTGTTCTGGACGCAATGGTTTAAGCTGAAAAACTATGCCAACAGTCTTGGTATAGAGATAATAGGCGATCTTCCAATTTATATATCGTATCATAGCGCGGATGTCTGGGCATATAGCCAAAACTTTATGCTTGATAGTGAAAAAAAGCCGTCTTGTGTAGCCGGAGTTCCGCCTGATATATATTCTTCAAAAGGTCAGTTATGGGGCAATCCTGTATATGATTGGGAATATATGAAGCAAGAAGGTTTTTCTTGGTGGCTTAATCGACTTATGTTTTCACAAAAATGCTACGATCATATTAGAATCGATCATTTTATAGGATTTGCTAATTATTATTCTATACCTGCGGGCGCACAAGATGCCATTACAGGGCAATGGAAAAAAGCATATGGAAAAGAATTGTTTGAAAAATTCAAACAATTAGTTCCTAATGCAAAAATCTTGGCAGAAGATTTGGGAAATAAAACCCAAGAGGTTGAAAAGCTTTTGGATTATACGGGCTATCCTGGAATGGTAATTTTACAAAATTGGTATGACTCACCAGATGTCTATAAATTTTTAGATAGTCTAAAGCAATCCAACATTGTAGTTTATACAGGAACGCATGACAACAATACCATCAAAGGCTGGTATAAGTCTATTTCTTCGTCCGAAAAAAGAGCGTTCAAAAAAATAACAGGTTGTAAATTCGATGTGGTAAAAGCCATGATAAGCTTGGGCGTAAAAAGCAATGCCGACAAATTTATCGTGCCTATTCAGGATTATCTTGGACTTGGCGAAAAAGACAGAATGAATATTCCCGCTACTAAAGGCAATTGGATTTGGCGTTTGAAAAACGATAATTACATAAAAAAATACAAAAAGATAATCCGTTTGACAACAAAACAATAGGTTTTTTATTGGTTTGGTATTGACAGACGGTATTTTTATAGTATAATAATTAGTAGTAAGAGGTGTTACTACTTAAATTAAATATAATAATGGGAGGAAATATGAAAAGAAAATTACTTGTTATGCTCGTCATAGCTTGTTGTATAGCTATGTCTGCAAGTGTACTTACAGCATGCGGTAATAAACCTACTATTACCTTAGATAAGACATCAGTAACACTTGCTATTGAGGAATCAGTTACTTTGGTTCCGACTGTTTCAGATGACACCTTAGAGGTTAGCTGGTCATCAAGTGATTCAAGTGTTGCAAAAGTTAACAGCTACGGCGTTGTAATTGCTCAGAGCTTAGGCACAGCTACAATAACAGCATCAGTTAAAGGAGCTAAAGCTACTTGTACTGTTAAGGTTGAACCAGTAGTTACATTAAACCAAACCGAAATCAAATTGACGTCAGGCGAAGATGTAACAGCTGATTTGAATCAATTCCAATTGTTAGCTTCTTTTAATCCTGTTTTGGGAAAAGATGAAAAAGCTACATGGACTTCAAGCGATGAAAAAGTTGCAACAGTTGATGAAAATGGTCTGGTTACTGCTGTCGCAGCTGGTACAGCTACAATAACAGTTAAGGCGCCTAACGGCGCAGAAGCCAAAGCTACAGTTACAGTAGAGGATCTTAATACTGATCCTGCAGAAATAACATTTACAGTCACAGTTCCTGAAGAATTACCTGATTATGTTAATGTTTATATAATCGGTAACAATACAGGCAGCTGGTCAACATTAAGTGATGATAACAAATTGACCAAGGATAGTGCAGATGGTAAGAAATATTCAATAGTTTTGACACTGGATTTTGAAGCTGATGATTCTTTGTCTAGACAGATGCAATATAAATATGTTCTTGCTAATGCTAATGGCTCAGTCAACTGGTCATTTGTAGAAAAAGGTCCTCAAGGCGAGGAATTAAGCAACCGTACATTGTTTGTAAACGGCGGAGCTTCAAGTGTTCAAGATGTAGTAGCTTCTTGGGGTGGAATACCTGGAGATCCTAATGTAACTGTAACAACTAATTTAAAGATTATACTTAACATACCCGAAGCAACAACAGATGATATTTATGTAATTGGTGGTTTCCCTTCTCCTTATGCAAACTGGGGTAAAGATGATACCTTAAAAATGACTAAGGTTAGTGATACTCAATATTCTTGGGAAGGAACACTTACTACATCCGATCTTACTTTAGCATTTAAGTTTAATAACGGAAGCTGGCATAGCGATACTAATCCTGACGGTAATGAAATAATTTTACCTGAAACTTTACCTGAAGGTGTAAGTTTATCAGGCGGCAGTCTTAATGTTACATTAATTGATGGCGATTTAACAATCGAAATTAATTCAGACGGCTGGATGTATTAATGCAAATTTGGTTTTTCTAGGGACAAAATACATTAGGGTTTTGTCCCTAGAAAACTGATTTTTGAAGTTGGGGTTAAGATGAGAAAGAAAGTTTTTTGTTATTTGCTTGCCGTTCTTATATCTTTTTGTGCAATTCAAACTTACAATTTTGATCAAAAACGTGTTAATGCAGAATCTATAGATGTTACCGTTACCATACACTATCACAGATATTTAGGCGATTATTCGAAATGGAATATGTGGCTATGGTCAGACGGCAATGATGGTGCTGCTTACAAATTTGATTCGACTGATGAATATGGTGTATGCCTTACGACCTCTATAACTAAAGTAGATCCTACTAAAAAGGGTATTGGTCTTATAGTGTGTACAGACAGTTGGGCAAAAGATGTAAGTATTGACAGATTTATTCCATATGAAAAGATTGTAGATGGAAAAGTAGAAATTTGGCTTTTACAAGGCGATGCCAATATCTACTATTCTAGAGATGATGTAGATATTACACCTAAAATGTTAAGTGCAGTATTCGAATCAAATAAGAAAATTAAAATAACAGTAACCGCTCCTATAACAGAAGGTACCAAAGAGGACTTCGAAGTTTATGAGGGGTTAGAGAAAGTTGAAATCGAATCCATATCAGCAAGCATAGGAAAATCATCAGCCACCATAACTTTAAAAAACGAAGTAGATTATTCAAAATCTTATGTCGTAAAGTCTGTCTATTATAAAGATATGGTGATAAGTATGGAAGAGATTTTTGGAAGTCAGGAATTTTCTGATGTCTTCAGTTATTCGGGCGAACTTGGCGCTATATATTCAAAAGATAGCACAATATTCAAATTATGGGCACCGACTGCAAGTAAAGTAGTTCTTAATTTGTACTCTGCAGGAGATGGCGATAATTTATTACAAAGTCTTGAAATGACCAAAGGCGAAAAGGGCGTTTGGAGCAAGACAGTTGAGGGAGATCTTGACAAAACTTATTACAAATATACGGTAACGGTCAATGGTTTGACCAATGAGGTCACTGATCCTTATACCAAGGCAGCAGGAGTTAACGGCAATCGCGGAATGGTTATTGATCTTTCGAAAACCAATCCTGATGGATGGGAAGATCAGGCAAGACCGGTTACTCAAAACATAACAGATGCCGTCATTTATGAAGCGCATATTAGAGATCTTACAATTGATCCTTCATCTGGTGTATCCGAAAAACATAGAGGAAAATTTTTGGGGCTTACTGAATTAGGTACTGTCAATAGCTATGGCGATTCGACTGCATTGAGTCATCTTATA
>DATCJR010000041.1 GCA_036562685.1 Clostridia bacterium
CAGCGACTGTATGAGATTAAATTTAGTGCGTCTGTTGACCTGCCTGATTTTGGGCTCAATTTTTATATTGAGCTTGTTCAAACAGTCAAGGTCATTATCAGACAGCATGCCTAAGTCTTTGTTAATTACAGGGAATTTTCCGTCCACACAATCAATATAGATTAGCACTTTGTATTGTTCACATCTAAGTCCTTCTATATCCGTAACAGTAATTGCATCAGCCTTGGGAGGAATTACTGAAATTTCTACTGCATCAATACCTGAAAACAGCATTGCCCTAAAATCAGTTAGGTTGATTCGGTATCCAGATAAAACACTTGCTTCGTTAAAAACAGCATACAGCTTGTCCAGACATTGACGGGCATATGGCTTGAAATCTTCAGTTGCAAAGCCAGAATTATATTTTTCTAGCTTCTTTTCAAGCTCGTTATTCTGTATAAAGTTTTTCAAACAGTCTATATAATCTTCAACTGTTATGCATTTTTTTAAGATTACTTCAAAATCCTTTAGAAGTTTTGCAACTTTAGCCCGTGTTTTTTGTGCTGTTTCAAAATCCGGATCATCTTTTCCAAGAGAAAAATCATCAAAGATATTATGAGTAATGTTAAATTTCAAACAATAATTTTCATAAATGCATGCATCATGATAATTTATGCCGCTGAAATAGTTTTTTGCGATATGAGATGTACCATTGTTATAATGGGTACGAACAGCGTCAATGCAGTCTTTAATAAATCCTATCAAAGGATGAACTGAAAGACCGATTTTATGGTCATAGTTATAGCTAATATTGGCTTCATCCAAAATCGCAAGTTCTTTTATGCCTATATTGCCCACTAACGCAATATCACTAAACTTACCGCCTTCTCTTATGTGGCGCGTTATTATACGGCAGGCTTCGTTTAGCATATTTGATCTTGTATTGGCACGGTATATTCTTATTGGCACAGGATTTTCGAATTGCTCATTATCTCTGTTATTAAGATGTATATAAATATGTCTATGGAAATCAGACATTTCGCTGGTATCAGGCAAAAGGGCAGTATCTACATAAGGATAGTTTTGTATCCCGTCTGACACAGCTGTTAGCAATGTGCCCAAAGAGCATTTATCCAAAATATTTATAAGCGAATAAGCCTGCGGCGTCAGACTGTCAAATCCATAATAATAAAAGTATGCATTTTTAATGTAATCAGAATTTAAAGCGAGTTGTCCCAAAATATCCAGCTTAGAGCCTGAGTCCGCCATTTGGTTTTTGATTAAAAACTCTTCATACTTTTGATAGATATATTTTATATCGTTTAATTTATTATTAAGATGCGGTGTGTCCGTATTTATTTCAAAGTCGGGTTTTATAAGGCAGCTTTTTAATTGAATAATAGTATCATACATCTCTGCGGGGAAACTGCCTTTTAGCATTACGCGGTTGAAGCACAAAAAGTTCTTGCGTCCATGCTGGTCAGTGTTTTCGTCAATTATTCTTCTAATCAGCATTGCTCCTCCGTATCTAGAAAGATATTTGGGCAATCTGCTTTCGTTATATAGCAATCTGTCTAAGGTCATAACCGAAACATCAAAAGAGCCATTTTCGCCCAAATCATTCATCAGCTTTTTTTCTAGACTCAAGGTATATCTATCAGGGGTGATAACTATATGACGGATATTGAGATTTCCTCTTGTTTTTTTTCGGTTTTTCAGCCTTTTGACAAGATAATTATAAGCGGAGATATAATTGACAAACGTTTTAACTTCCATATATGACAATTTTATCAAATTTTTGAAAATTAACAACCCTGGATTGAAATAAATTATAACTTATGTTAGTATTACTTTTGGCAAATAAAGTTTTTGTGTTATAATAAAACAATAAAAATAAAACAATATAATCAAAATCTAGCAAGGAAATTCATATGAAAAAAATTCTTTGGATAATTATAGCTTTATTAGTCGCTATGACCAGTTTTGCCTGCGGAGCTGTGCCACAGACTATTGACATGTTCAAGCCTTGGCAGGGAACTTATGAAAAAGCTGTTTATGATGTGTCTTTTTATTATTTTTTGAAAACAGATCAATCTAATAATGCCAATTTGAGCGATAAAATTGTTAAAGATCCTTTAGAAAACAATGCGCCTAAGATCAAATTTGCAAGCGGAATATTGGAATATATTATTGAACAGGTTGATGAAGAAAAAAACACATGGCAGTTAACAAGCAATTTAACAGTAAATTATCTAAAAGATGAAGATTTATCCAAAGATATTCTTGGCGCTGAATATAAAGATTTTGTTTCAGCTATAAATTATGTAGGCATAAAAAATCTAGGCGTGCAAGATACAATGAACAGTACGGTTGTCTTTAGCATGCAGACCGGAAAATTATTTAGACCTATAAGCGTAACCAAGAAATATAGCGATTTATCAAAAGCAGAGAGTTTGGACAAACCTTATATATTAGAATATTCTTTTGATTACAATACAAGGAAATATACTTATAATCTTAACGGCGAAGAGAAGGCCAAAACATTTAAGGCAAAAGAAGTTAAAAGCGGATATGACAACGAAGAACTTTATTTGTTTGCAAGAGCGTTGGATAAGAAAACTTATGGAAAAGGCGCAACTCTTTCAGTAAGTCCATTTTATAACTGGACAGACTCGATTGGAAGTAAAACGGCAGCAGCTTACACCATAAATATGTCAATAGACGATGAAATTAAGACTATATCTGTAACAGATGCATTCTTGCCTTATGTTCAAGAATTGGTCAACACTGATAATCGTCTGCCCGTTTATGATGTAACTCTAGCAAAAGCTTCCACATATGAATCTGGGCCATCATTAAAAGCTTATTATTCTCAATATGGCATAAATGCCAATAATAGTTATGCTGATAAGCTGATGATAAAAGCAGTACAAAATATTATGGATGTTTCTCAAGTAAGGAGAACATTAGCGGTATCCTATGATATCGCGTCATTAGAAATTAGATAAAAAATTAGATAGTAAAATCATAAAAAACGCCCTTTTATAAGGGCGTTTTTAATTAATCATTATCAGTTGATTTTAATGTGGATTTTTTTGAATAGTTTTTTATTTCCCATATTCTGCTGTTTGGCAAAATAATTGTTTCTCCATTTTCGCCTTTTAAAAATGTAGTTCTCAATTTTATATTTTCCACAGTGCCTTTAAAAGATCCGATCTCAACTTTGTCGCCTACCAAATATCTTTCTTCTCCAAGTATGGTTATGCCGGCGATAAGGTCCTTGAATAAATCCTGACTGGCTAGACCAAAAACTAGTGTGCCTATTCCAGCAGCAGCCAAGACTGTATTTACCATTTTTTGCAGTCCTAAGAAATAGATGATGAAAATGATCATTCCTATCCAGAGGATATATTTTAAAATATTTGCAACCATGACTTTTACAGTCAAGAGCCTGTAAGAGTTTTTTTTGCGCGAAATGATATTAAAAATTACTCTTTTTATTAGACCAAGCAAAAAGCTAAGAAGTACATAAGTAATTAATACTTCCAAAATAAAGATTAATAAATAATACAGTATAAAGCTGCCCCAAAATTCGGGTAAATACATACTTAACCAATTTGTGATATTTTTTGTCATTTGTGTTTTAAACCTCTACTTCAGTTAATAGCTCAAATTTTAATTCAATTTCATCCAATATGTCTATTGGTTGTCTGCCTGTTTCTAAAAATTTTTTAAATTTTTTGTTATGATATTTATTGAAAAGAGGAACAAGCTCAAGAACATCTGCTTTTAATTCCTTACTCTTTTCAAAAATATGTCTTATTTTTTGCTCTATATATTCGGCTGTTTTTTGATTAAGTAATTTAGACTTTTGTACAACATCGTTTTTTCCGATAACCAGAGGAATATCACTTTGCATTACTTCTTCCAAATCTAATTGAATTTTCATATTTATTATTACGGTTGGATTGCTGTCAAATTGTGATTTTATTTTTAATTTTTTATTTATTATACCCAAAGTGATATCACCGTCTCTAAAGTAATATCCGCCGACATCTGATAATTTTATAGAATGAAAAACAGCTTTTTCATTCATCCAATTCATTCCTTCAGTTTCATCTTTATTAAGCTCTGCAATCTTCTTGCCCTTTACAAAAACGTTAGTTTTGCCTT
This sequence comes from Clostridia bacterium, assembly GCA_036562685.1. Classification (NCBI taxonomy): domain Bacteria; kingdom Bacillati; phylum Bacillota; class Clostridia; species Clostridia bacterium. Next base: position 4,153 of record DATCJR010000041.1, read on the forward strand.
CTAATTTTAATTGAGGAGCTTGACCTTTTTTTTCTTCAGAGCCGCCGCCAGAACTTCCGCCGCTGCTTCCGCCTTCTGAGCCACCACTGCTACCGCTTGATTGAGTAAAGACAGCACCATCATTTTTTATGGGATTAAAAGAACCTTGGCTTCCATCGCCGCCACCGCCGCCGCTTGCATTTTCGCCGCCACCACTGCTGCCGCCAGTACCGCCTTGTCCTTCAGACGGGATTTTTTCTGTTGTCAATAATGGGCAATAGGATGTACCCGTAATACCGTAAACACCTTTTATAAAATCGCGCAATTGTACCGCAGCATAATCATAGCCTCTATTGCTAACGTCAAAAAAGTTAAGCCATCCAATAGGCGATTTTGATTCTAGCTTGTTTAATTCAACTAAAGCTTTGGATGCTTCTTGATCCGATACGGCAACAAGAGCATTCCACGTGATTACATTATTTCTTACCATATAATCAAGAACAGGCATAACATTTTCTTGTTCTACCAAGTCCTTTCCTAGCATTATAAGTGCGCAAGTAGATTCTACTGCCAGTCTAGCCGTCTTGACATAAAGCTGTTCTGCAGCCAGCGAAATTGTTTTGTCCTTGGCAGAAATTATATCTTTATTAGGTTGAGACTTTGAGGGTACGAACAATTGAGCGGTTACTTCATATTCATCACCTTTTTTGTCTATACCCAAAGCAGTTATCATAGCTCGTATATCAATAGAATTTTGATTTTCAGACAATTGAGGGATAAAAAATGCTATAATAACTAGCACAAAAACAACCATTCTTTGTTTTAGAACTTTAAAAGAAAGTTTAACATTGCTCATTGATTTTTAGTCCTTAATTGTTTTTTAAATAGCATATTATTTTTTTGTATCTTTCTTTCTTGCTTTGATGCTATATAAGTCAAAAAAGGCAGTGATAAAGGAAGCAAAATCTGCATTGTGATTATAAAAATCAATTTAAAGCCAGAATTAATAAACTCTAAGACTTTAGCTGCATTAAGATTGAAATAATTATATCCAAAGAATACAGCTATTCCAATAATGCCCAAAACTATATATTTGATAATAGGTTTTTCTTCTAATTCAAATATCACCATTATGCATTGATATAAAATCCAGGTATAAATGATTTTTCTAATCAAAATTGCAATCATCCATATAACTGACAAAATAAAGTCAAATCTTGCTAAGTTCTCATTGCCCAAAAGATGTTGAGACATGTCTATGAGAGAATGTCCTTGTTTTTGGAAAACAGCTATATTTTCATAAAATCCAAAGTACGATATAGAAAACAATATTGTAAAAACTGCCGAAGCAATTAAAGGTAATGATATATTTAAACCGAAGTTTTTTTCAACTTTTACACGTCCTAAAATACAGAATAAGCACAAATAGTCCGCTGCAAAAAACTGGAAATTATAAAATGCTATTACTATTGGTTTGAATCCGTATTCTAAAATGGGTAATACATTACTAAGGTCAGAAGTAGTTATTATTCCAAACATTGTTAAGACCATTACAAAAACTATACCAGGACCCAATATTTCTGTCATTCTGGCAATGCTTCTTATGCCTTTGAAAACACAATACAAACTTACTAGTATTATGGGCGTAATAATCGGTCTCCAGTTAGGGCTAAAAACTACATCGCATGCATACAATGTAAAATCATGATACATAACAGTTAGTCTTATATACACATAAATCGCAAAGATTATTAATATAATTTTTGCTGGGATTTTTCCTAAAGATTTTTCCAAGATTTGGTCTATAGTCAAATCAGGGTTTATTTTTTCACAAATATAAAAAACGGCAAGATGAAAAAAATCAAGTAAATTATATAGAACTATAGCAAGCCATAGATCTCTTCCTACAATTGTAATTATTCTTCCAGGAATAAATACTATGTTGTATATCATTGAAGCTAGGAAAAGCATGTATATGTACTGATGTAAACTTATGTCTTTAGTTGTCTTTTTCACGTATTTTTATTCTCCTTTTATTGATATTAGGTATTGAATACGGTCTTTGGGTATTTTTAATTACTTGTGTTTTTACCATACCATCGCCCAAATCTTCATAAACTTTGGGGGCATA
>DATCJR010000042.1 GCA_036562685.1 Clostridia bacterium
GGATACGATGATGATGAATCAGCTCCTAGACATCGTAAGCTTAAAGTCAAAAAGGCAGCACCCAAGAAGGAAATTACTCCTATTAAGATTGAAAAGGCAGTTATTACAACCGAAAATCTGACTGTTAAGATGCTTTCTGAAAAGATAGGAATAACAGCCCAAGAGATTCTTAAAAAACTTATGATTTTGGGTATAATGACAACCATAAACGGTGTGGTTGATTTTGATACAATGGAGCTTGTCGCCAGCGAATTTGGCGTTAAGCTTGAAAAGAAACTTGACAAAACCAAAGAAGAGGTTTTGACCGAACTGGCAATGGAGGAAGACTCACCCGAAAATTTGAAAGAACGTCCTCCTATTGTTACGGTAATGGGTCATGTAGACCATGGTAAAACTTCATTACTTGACGCAATCAGAAAGACCAACGTAACTGAAGGCGAAGCTGGTGGTATAACTCAGCATATTGGTGCTTATACTGTCAATGTAGGCGATAAGAAAATTACTTTTATTGATACCCCTGGACACGAAGCGTTTACCGCCATGCGTTCAAGAGGTGCCAAGATTACCGATATAGTTATAATCGTTGTTGCTGCTGATGACGGCGTAATGCCTCAAACCATTGAAGCTATAAACCATGCAAAAGCAGCAGATGTACCTATCATTATAGCTATCAACAAAATGGATAAACCTGGTGCTAACCCTCAAAGAATTCTTGAGCAATTATCAGCACATGATGTGCTTTGCGAAGCATGGGGCGGTGATTCACCCGCAGTTGAAATTTCAGCAAAAACAAGAATGAATATAGACAAACTGCTTTCTACTATTCTTACAGTTGCTGAAATTTATGAATATAAAGCTAATCCAAACAGAAAGGGCTATGGAGCAATTATAGAAGCCAAGATTGATAAAAACAAAGGACCTATTGCAAACATCATTGTTCAAAATGGTACTTTGAAAGTAGGCGATACAGTTGTTTCGGGCATAACTTATGGACACGTAAGAGCTTTGCAGGATGACAAAGGCAGATCAGTTAAAGAAGCTGGACCTTCAATGCCTGTATCTATTTTAGGTTTTTCAGAAGTGCCCAATGCTGGAGATCCTATCTATGTTGTAGAAGATGAAAAACTTGCAAAACAGGTTATTTCTGAAAGAATTGCTAAGCAAAGGGCTTCAGGATTGGCTGTATCCAATGTAGTTACATTGAACGATGTATTCAATAAGATAAGCGAAGGTCAGATGAAAGATCTCAATCTGATTATAAAAGCTGATGTTCAGGGTTCTGTCGAAGCGTTAAAAGAATCATTGAGCAAGCTAAGCAATGAAGAAGTTAAGGTTAATATAATTCATAGCGCTGTAGGTGCAATAAACAAATCCGATGTTATGCTTGCAGAGGCATCTAAGGCTATAATAATCGGCTTTAACGTAAGACCCGATTCTGAAAGCAAGCAATATGCTGAAAATGTTGGAATTGATATAAGACTTTATAGAATCATATATGACGCAATTGACGATGTAAACGCCGCTATAAAAGGAATGCTTGATCCCAAATATAAGGAAACAGTTAATGGTCAATGCGAAGTGCGCAACGTGTTTAAGATTACAGGCGCTGGCATTGTTGCAGGATGTTATGTTACAAGCGGTAAAATCTTGCGTTCAAGCAATATAAGAGTGTTGCGCAACAATACTGTAATATTCGACGGTTCAGTAGGTTCATTAAAGCGTTTGAAAGACGATGTAAAAGAAGTCGCTTCAGGCTTTGAATGCGGTGTTACCGTAAGCGGATTTTCTGACTTTAAGGTTGGAGATGTGTTAGAATCTTATACTTTGGAGAAGATATAATTAATGTCAATTAGAGAAAAGCGTGTTAATTCAGAAATAATGAAAAATTTGAGTGAGGTATTATCTAAGCTCAAAAATCCTTCCATAACAGCTATGGTCAGTGTAATGCGTGTAGATACTACCAACGATCTAAAACATTGCAAAGTTTGGCTTAGCTTGTATGGATCTGAAGATCAATGCAAAGAAACATTTGAAGCGATAGAACACAGTTCTGGTTATATCAGACATGAACTTGCATCTATGATGAAAGATTTGCGCACTATGCCGGAACTGCATTTTTTACGCGATGATTCTTTGGAATACTCACAAAAGATTAATAAAATCATATCTGAAATTAACACGAGGAAAGATGATGTTAAATCTTAACGGGATAAAAAAAGCCGCATTATTTACACACATTAGACCTGATGGCGATGCTTTGGGTTCGATGTGTGGTCTTGGCTTGGCGTTAAAGAAAAAAGGCATTGAAATTGACTATTATTGTGATTCTGAAGTGCCGCAATTGCTTAGCTTTTTGCCCGATGTTAATCGTGTCTTAAGTGGAACTTTTGCTAACAACTATGATATGCTGATTTCTATAGATTGTGCTGATGAATTTAGACTTGGAAAATACAAAGACGCATTTTTAAAACATCCCAACACAGTTAATCTTGATCACCATATGACCAATACCAATTTCGCTAAGATTAACATTATAAAAAACTTATCAAGCAGCTGTGAATTGGTATTTGAAGTTATAAAAAGTCTTAATATAGATTTAGATGACCAAATAGCCCTTGATCTTTATGTAGGAATGGTTACCGATACAGGGCATTTTACGCAAGCCAATACGACTAGTGGAGTACATATGGCTAGCGCAGAGCTTATAAAATACAATATTGATATAGAATATATTTCCCAAAGATTATTTAAAGAAATTTCAAAAAACAAATTAATGCTGGTAAAAGATTGCATTGCTGGCATGCGCTTTTTTAGTTCGGACAGAATTTGCTTAATCGGTATAAAAAAGGAAATGCTTAATCAGCATAATTTAGATATTAATGAAACCGAAGGCATAATCAATTATGCAATTAATATAACTAATGTTATGATAGGCATTTGCTTGACCGAAAGTGCAAAAAACGCCTATAAGGTCAGTCTTAGATCAAAAAAAGGTGTCAATGTTGCTGAAGTCGCTTCTTTGTTTGGCGGCGGAGGGCATTTGCAGGCTGCTGGCTTTATGATTAACGGTTGTTTTGAAGACGTGATAGAAAGAATAGTCAAGGCTTGTGAAAAGGTATTAGAGCCCCTATGACGGGATTTGTCAATTTTTTGAAGCCGCCCAAAATGTCGTCTGCCGGTGCGGTATCTTATATTAAAAAGCTATATAAAGTTAATAAATGTGGACATATGGGCACATTAGATCCGTTTGCATGCGGAGTGTTGCCCATAGCATTAGGGAGAGCAACAAGACTTTTTGATTATCTTATCAACAAAACCAAAGTTTATAGAGCAATATTCAGATTTGGAATAGAAACAGATACTTTTGACTTAGATGGTCAAATAACACGCATTGATAACAAAGTCGTTACTTTAGATGAAGTTAACAGCGTTTTGCATCAATTTAAAGGCGTTATTTTTCAAACACCCCCCAAATACAGTGCAAAAAAAATCAATGGAGAAAGAGCGTACAAGCTTGCCCGAAGCGGAGAAGAAATAGAACTCAAACCTTCAAAAGTTGAGATTTTTGATATTGAAGCGGCAGATTTTGGTAGCAATGAATTTGCTTTTGATATAAAATGTTCTGGCGGCACTTATATAAGAAGTTTATGCCGTGATATTGCAAATCAACTCAACACCTGTGGCGTTATGACATGTCTTATCAGAACTGCTTCAGGTTTTTTTAAAATTGAAGATTGCAAAACTCAAGAACAGCTAAATGATAGTTTGGATATCATCAGATGTGATGATGTGTTAGCTGACTTTGAAAAATGTATAGTCAATACAGAAAGAGATTATTTTCTTGCTATAAACGGTGCGCCTTTTTTTGGAGATTGCAAGAGCAATCAAACAAAAGACCTTGCTGTTTATTTTGATAACACACTGATAGGCGTAGCCCAAAAAAAAGACGATAAGTTCAAACTGGATATAAGATTGGTATAAAGGTTACGAATGATAATTACAGATTTTTTATCAAAAACTAATGAACCTCTGGCAATTGCATTAGGTTTTTTTGATAGCGTACATATAGGCCATAGAGCGGTTATAGGACTTGCAGTCCAATATGCCCAAAAAAATGGCATAAAGAGTGCTGTCTTGACTTTTGAAAACAATCCTATGCAAGTCTTAGGTCAAAAGGATAAGCTTATTTTTTCTTTTGAAGAAAGACTAAAAAGGCTTGAAAAACTTGGCGTAGATGTTGTTATTAAGCAAAAGTTTGATCAAGAATTTATGAACACAGATAAAGCATTGTTTTTTGATAATCTGTTAAGAAGTCATGATATACGCTTTGCCGTTTGCGGTAATGATTATCATTTTGGAAAAGGCGGTGAAGGCGACATCAATTATCTAAAAAACCGTTTTTCCCAACTAAATATAGAATTTAAGGCTTTGGATTTTGTTTTAGCTGAACAATCAAAAGTTTCCAGTACTAGCATAAGAAAAATGATAGAAAATGGAGAGATACAAAAAGCCAATCAATTATTAGTGGAACCTTATTTTGTAACTGGAAAAGTAATCAGCGGGCGAGGAGAAGGCAGAAGGCTTGGATTGCCCACAATCAATATTAATTTTGAGCCTGATAAAGTAAGACCTTTGAGCGGAGTATATATTACTAAGACTTTGATTGATAATAAAAGTTATCTTTCTGTAACCAATGTTGGATCAAAACCGACATTTGGCGATGATAATCAAAACATCGAAACACATATTTTGGATTACAGCGGAAATCTTTATAATAAAGATGTCAAAATTGAATTTTATAAATATTTACGTAATATAATAAGATTTCAAAAGATAGAACAGCTAGTTGATCAGATAGAGCAGGACATAAAAACTGCCAAAATGTTTTTTAATGGAGAAAATCAATAATGATAAGATTTGGACCATCCGGAAATTCGAAAAGTTTTTATGAATCAGGTTTGAAGCATACCTATGAAGCTCCGAAATGGTTAAAAGCGCTTGGGCTTAGTGCTTTTGAATACTCTTTTGGACGCGGAGTCAAAATGTCTGATGAAATGGCAAAAAAGATAGGACAGGAAATGCAGCAAAATGATATTCAATTGAGTGTCCATGCTCCTTATTATATTAATCTTGCAACTACTGATGACCCAAAAGCTCAAAATTCCTATGGCTATGTTTTGCAGTCTTTAGAAAAACTAAAAGCCATGGGCGGCACAAGATGCGTTATGCATAGCGGAACATTATCTGGATCTGAACGTAAAGATGCCTTATTTCGAATTCATCAAAAAATGGAAGAACTTCTAAAAATTATTGAAAATAAAAACTTAACCTCATTAATTTTATGCCCCGAAACTATGGGAAAATATAGCCAGATAGGAACAGTAGAAGAAATATGCGCATTATGTACTTTGCATCCTATGCTGATACCTTGCTTGGACTTTGGGCATATTAATTCATATATGCAAGGCAGACTAAAAACTAAAGATGATTTTAAGAGAGTAATTGATACCGTCTTTAGTATTTTGGGTGACCAAAAAGCGCCTTATATCCATATACATTTTTCCAAAATAAAATATGGAACAGCAGGCGAAATACATCATCTTAACTTTTCTGATGAAGAAGGCGATATCTATGGTCCTAACTTTGAACCTTTGGCTGAGGTTTTACACGAATATAAAATGTCGCCTGTGATCATTTGCGAATCTACTGATAATATGGCGGAAGATTCATTAAAAATGAAAGAAATTTATGAGAAAATCTTTTGATATAGATTTTGATATAGAATAATTATGTGATAAAATAAACTAGTTAGAGGTTAATTATGGAAAAAATAAAAAATTTGTTTGAAAGTAATTCAATTGATAGTTATCTATTGATTAGTGAAGACAACAGACAATATTTTTCTGGATTAAGAACGTCTTTTGGCGGTGTTATATTACATAAAAATGCAAAATATTATATTACTGACTTTAGATACGAATATGCTGCCAAAGAAACCTTGACTGACTGGGAATTAAGATTTGTTAAATATTCTGAATTCTATGACACAGTTAAGAGCATATTGCATAGCTTAGGTGCAAAGACAGTTGGATTTGAAGACAAGACGCTTACTTATTCCGAAGCACAGGACTTAAAGCAAACGCTTTCTGATTTTGAGCTTGTACCGTGTTCAGATATTGTTGACACTCTTCGTATGGTAAAAACCGAAGATGAAATAAAATTAATCAAAGCTTCTCAGGAAATTACCGAAAAGGCTTTGAGCGCTACGATTGAACGCATTAAGCCCAAAATGAGCGAAAGAGATGTTTGCGCTGAAATTATTTATAATATGTATCTTAACGGTGCAGATGGACTTAGCTTTGAACCCATTGTAGCTATGGGCGTCAATACATCTAAACCGCATCACAGCTATTCGGATTATCGTTTGGAAAAAGACGATTTTATTACGGTTGATATTGGTTGCAAGTATAAAGGCTATTGTTCTGATATGACCAGAACATTTACCTTGGGCGAACCTGATAAAAAACTTGTTGAAATATATAATATAGTAAAAAAGGCGCAAGAATATGCCCTTGCCAGCATTAAAGCAGGAATGACAGGACATGAGGCGGATTCTTTTGCCAGAGAATACATTACAGCCAATGGATATGGAAAAGAGTTTGGACACGGACTTGGTCATGCTGTTGGACTTTTTATTCATGAAAATCCCCGTTTGGGAGTAGGTTCAAAAACAGTATTAAAAGAAAATATGGTAGTAACGGTCGAACCTGGTATTTATGTACAAGGTTTGGGCGGAGTCAGAATAGAAGATATGATAGTTATTAAAAATGACGGTAATGTCAATCTGACTCACTTCTCAAAAGATATGAAAATTTAGGAGGACTATTTTATGATAACGGCAGGAGATTTCCGCAAAGGCTCCACTTTTGAAATGGATGGAAAGGTTTATGTTGTTGTAGATTTCCAACACGTAAAGCCCGGCAAAGGATCAGCTTTTGTGAGAACAAAAATCAAAAATGTCATAACAGGACAAGTTTTGGAAACAACATTTAGCCCTACTGATAAATTTCCAGTAGCGGTTATAGAACGTAAGGAAATGCAATATTCCTACAATGACGGTGAATTGTATTATTTCATGGACACCAATACCTATGAACAATTGCCGCTCAATCACGATCAGGTAGCAGAAGCATTAAACTTCATCAAAGAAGAAACCTTAGTAACTATTTTGTTCTATAAAGGTCAGCCTTTTTCCGTTGTTCCGCCCAACTTTGTAGAACTTGAAGTAACATTTACCGAACCTGGAATACAAGGCGATACTGCAAAAGCAGGCAACAAGCCCGCTGTTTTGGAAACAGGATATAATATTCAAGTTCCTTTATTCATCAACCAAGGCGATAAGATCAGAGTTGATACACGTGATGGAACATATATGGAAAGAGTAAAGTAATTTTTATTGTTATAAGAGAAATTAATTTGAAATTTAGAGCATCAGCTTAATGTTGATGCTCTTTTTGTATACCTTTTTAATCACTTACATATTTTATTCATATGAGTAATTTATTTATCTTAGTGCGATTGTCACCTAAAATGAAGCTAATATCTTGTTATAGTTATTCCAATATGATAGACTGCACTTGAATAAAACAATAAATAAAAAAGGAGATTGAAAAAATGTTTGAACAAGTGAAACTAAAATATAATTTTAATGATTTGGAACCTTATATCGATGAATTGACGATGATTACACATTATCAAAAACACCATGCTGCTTATACTAATAATTTTAATGCAGCAGTTGAAAAAGCAGGATTAGTTGGAAAATCTGCAGAAGAAATTCTTGTAGGTCTTGATCAAGTTAAAGATGAAGCTTTAAAAGCACAGCTTAAGAATAACGGCGGCGGCTATTATAACCATAACTTATATTTCAAAACAATGGCGCCCAACGGCAAAAAAGCCCCTGAAGGTAAACTTGCTGAAAAGATTAACGCTACATTTGGAAGTTTTGAAGCACTCAAAGAAAAACTTAGTCAGGCTGCTGCTGCAAGATTTGGTTCTGGCTGGGCATGGCTTTCAGCTGACAAGCAAGGCAATCTGAGTGTTACATCTTCTCCCAATCAAGACAATCCTATAACCGAAACGAAAGGCGAATGGACCCCTATACTAGGTATTGATGTTTGGGAGCATGCATATTATCTTAAGTACAAAAACCTTCGCGGAGATTATATCAAAGAGTTCTTTAATGTAATCGACTGGCAGGAAGTTGAAAATCTATATAATCAAAAAATTTCAATGTAATCAATTTGACATTATCATAAACTTCTTTATTTAGTATAGAAAGCCTTTTTATAAGGCTTTCTATTTTTTTAATCGTTTTTTAATTTAATTGATAAGGTTTATTCTTGCCATTAAATAACAATTAATGATATTATTATTGTAGTTATTATGTTTTTTGGAGGATTTTGATGCTCAAAATATTATCAGTAAGCAAAACTTATGCAAAAAGTACTTTCAAAGCGGTAGATAATCTTACGCTTCATGCCAAAAAAGGTGTCATATACGGTTTTATTGGACCCAACGGTGCAGGAAAAACAACTACTATAAAAATGTTGACAGGCATTTTACCGTTTGAAGAAGGTTCTATTGAAATTAATGGTTATGACCTAAAACGCGATACTATCAACGCCAAACGCAGTATCGGATTTGTTCCAGATAATCATGTTATTTATGAGAAGCTAACAGGTCGCGAATATATTAATTTTATGGCAGATATTTATAAGGTTGACTTAAGACAAAGAAAGCAATTAGCAGATAAATATCTTGAAATGTTTAATCTTACTAAAGATGTAGATTCTCAAATATCCTCTTATTCACATGGTATGAAGCAAAAAATTTGCGTAATTGGTGCTTTGATTCATAATCCGCCGCTTTGGGTTTTGGATGAACCGCTTACTGGTCTTGATCCTCAATCAGCCTTTGAATTAAAAAATCTAATGAAAGAACATACCAAAGAGGGAAACACAGTATTTTTCTCTACACATGTTTTGGAAGTTGCCGAAAAACTATGTGACCGCATAGGCATAATTAACAAAGGTCAACTTATCTTAGAAGGAACTATGGACGAAATAAAAGCTATGGGTCAAGAAGGCGAGTCTTTGGAGCAAATATTCTTAAGACTTACAAAACGTGCTTAAGTTGAGGTTTGATGATGAAAGATATATTTTTGCTGATAAAAATATTCTTAATTAATGGGCTACGTCCTGATAAATCAAAAAATAAGAAAGGCGGACTTATTGCTATATATATTTCGCTTGCTATCTGCTATCTTTTTATTATTTCTGGTGGAATTACACTTATTGCAACTATTGCTCCATTGATTAATAGTGCTGGATTTATGGCAGAACTGATTACGCTTATTTATATTATAGGCATAAGTATGGTCGTTATATTCGGCATTATATCTCTATTGACTTATGTTTATTTCAACAAAGATGCTGAATTTACAGCAACATTACCTATAAAACCCGGAAAGGTGTTTTTGGCAAAGCTTTCAATTGTTTATATATATGAGCTTGCTGCATTTGCTGCAATAGTAGTACCTTTGCTTATAACCGCAGGTATAGCTACACATCAGGGTGTTATATTTTATCTGTCAATATTGTTAGGATTTTTCTTAGCACCAGCATTTCCTCTTGCTGTTGCAAGTATTCTAGCAATACCCCTTATGTACGTTGTTTCATTTTTCAAAAGCAAAGGTGCATTTACTACATTATTTATGATGCTATTGTATGGGGCATTCTTTGGCGTTTATTTTTATGGCGTATTCAAGTTTCAATCAGCTGCTCAAAACGTAGGTGATAATATAGATTATATATTGCCTGTTTTTTCTACGACTTTACAAACTGTTTCAAAAATATTTTATCCTATTTTTGCAATAGCATGTCTTGCTACAGGTAAGGCTATATATGGTTTAAACGTACCTTTGAGCGGTTTGGTTAATTTTGTCATAGCGGTAGGTTCTTTGGCTGCTTTGTTATTAATAGCATATTTTATATCTAATGCAGTATATCAACAAAGCACCATAAGACAAAATGAAAGTGCTAAGACCACAGGAAAAGCTGAAAAAACAGAAGAGCGTTCAGCTTTTAAAGCTATTTTTATAAAGGAATTCCGAGATATAATTAGAACGCCTGCTTTTGGATTCCAATGTCTTGCGGGTATGATAATTTTGCCGATTTTATTAATCTTTATGGGATTTAATGGCGGCTTTTATACACAAGGTGTTTCAGAAGAAGAATTTGCTAAAGCATTGGCAAGTATTAATCCTGCAATCGGCTTTGGATTTTTGATGATGTTGGGCAGTGGCATGAACATTACTTCGTCTACTGCTATAAGCAGGGAAGGAAAAACTTTTTATCTATCAAAAACTTTTCCTGTCGACTATACAACACAGATCAAAGCAAAATTATATCTGTCATTAGTAATCAATTTAATTACTGTTCTTATTGGATATGTTATATCTATCTTTATCTATAATTTGGACGCAATAGAAATAATATTTTTCCCTATTGTGTTAGCATTGTATAGCTATGGATATGCATTATCTACTTTGAGATTTGACTTAAAAGAACCAAAATTAAATTGGACTACTCCTAATGAAGCTGTTAAAAACAACAAAAAGGCAACCATTCCTACTTTGATCAATATGGCAGTAAGTTTTGTTGTTATGATGCTTTTAATATTTTTATATATAATTTTAGGTCAAGCCGGAATATATTTGAAGTATTATTGGATAGTGTTGATTAAGATAGGAGTATGGATTGTAATAACCGGTGCTGTGGTAGCTTTTGTAGCAATAGCAAGAATCAGATTGTATGGCAGTGTAAATCACCTATATGAAAATATAGAACCTTAAATTAAATAGATTAGTTTATCTAAAAATAAAAAATCCTCTTTGCATAAAAAAGCAAAGAGGATTTTAATTATTATATAAATTTTTAGTTATTAATTTCAGGAATAAAGTTTTCAAAGATTATATTATCACAATAAGGTTTGATTCCTTCATATTCTTTTTGAGAACGTACAGTCCAAGTAAGAACAGGAAGCTTGGTTTTTGATACATAGATATTAGGCAGATAATTGTGATCGTAAGAAATAAAATCAGGTTTTGTTATGCGATTAAGCAACATACGCTTTAAAACATATTTTTTGAAAAAGCTTATAGATTTTTCTCCTACAAAAAATGAAGACAATTGACCGCGTTGTATATGAGGAGCTTTACGCTTAAAATATTCAAGACAATACGGATTAAATGATTGAACAGCGTATTCTCCATCGTAAGTTTTGAGCATATCAATTACTTTTTGCTCAAATTTACCTACTTTATTGTTATTTTTTATTTCAATCAGCAGAGGTACTTGACCGTTAACAAGTTCCAAAACTTCTTCAAATGTGGGGATAGTCTGTTCTGTATTTTGAATATGATATTTTTTCAAATTTTCTTGAACCAGGTTTCCAACATAGCCATCTTGTCCCGTAAGTCTGCATAGCTTTTCATCATGAAAAACTATTATCGTGCCGTCATCTATTTCTCTAATATCTAGTTCAATTGGATAGTTAGCTGACTTCGCTTTTTCAAAAGCTGCCAAAGTATTTTCAGGAGCTTCTTGGTCATGTAAGCCTCTATGTGCTATGGGCCTGGAAAAAAGCCATTTTTTATTATCGTTCATAAATCTTCTCTCTTTAGCAAAAAAATCATTTACATTTTATCATTAATAGTTTATTTAATCTATCGTTTTAATATATACAAATTAATATCCAATATTTTCATTAATTATTATAACATGAAATTCTTTTCCATTTGAAGGAAAATGAGTTATAACCGTATTTCTGCATATTGTTTCAGGAGGATAGCAGTGATGACATTTGCCTGTAACAGAACAAGGCGTTTTTTTATTAAGTCTTACACAATTTTGAGGTGAAGCGACATTGCGCACACGCGATATTCCATCACTCAGATTATCAACTATTTTATTAACACCTAGTACGGCAACAACGACAGGAGGGCCATAAATTATTGCAGCTACACGATTGCCTCTGCCGTCTATATTAATTAATTCGCCTTCAGTTGTTATCGCATTGACCGAAGTCATGTAAACATCAGAAAATGCTGCTTTTTTATAAATTTCTTCATTGGACATGTCCTTGGTAAATCCAGCACTCAAAACTTGATTACCTCTATTTTGCAATATTTCATGCATATTCATATTTTTTAAGGTCATGCTGCCGCCAATGCCTACGCTTGCATTTTGAGGAATAATTTCCAAAACTTTATTAATTGCTTGTTGAGTATCTTCGCAATAATGCGGTATAAAAGTTCGTCTTTTTAGATTTTTTATTAATAATTCGATTTTGTCATCCATACCTAATACCCCCATATAATTTTATATATTTTACAAGATAAATGCAATTTGTTTTATGCTTTTTATAGTGATAGCAGTAAAAAATCAAATCAAAAATTTCAAAATACAATTTTGATAATATAATCTTGCTTGCATAAGCCCAAAAAATAACATATAATTGCGTTATGGAAAAAAGCAGGATAAGAAATTTTTGCATAATTGCACATATTGATCATGGCAAGAGTACGCTTGCCGACCGTCTAATTGAAAATACCGGAACAGTGAGTTCTAGGGAACTTCAAGATCAACTTTTGGACTCTATGCCTATTGAGCGTGAACGCGGCATTACCATTAAACTGACGCCAGTCAGAATGTTTTATAAAGCCAAAGACGGCAATGAGTATATTTTTAATCTTATAGATACACCTGGACATGTAGACTTTACTTATGAAGTTTCACGTTCGCTTGCTGCCTGTGAAGGTGCAATATTGGTTGTAGATGCTACACAAGGTGTCGAAGCTCAAACATTGGCTAACGTATATTTGGCATTAGACAATAATCTTGAAATATTGCCTGTTATCAATAAAATTGACTTGCCAAGTGCCAGACCAGATGAAGTAAAAAAAGAAATAGAAGATATTATTGGACTTGATGCAAGCGATGCACCTTTGATTTCAGCAAAAGAGGGGATTAATATTGACCAAGTTCTTGAATATGTAGTAAAAAATGTTCCTGCTCCTAAAGGTGATGAAAAAGAACCTTTAAAAGCGCTTATTTTTGACTCGTATTATGACAATTATAAAGGCGCTATATGTCTTGTTAGAATTGTCGAAGGCACTGTAAAAGCTGGAACAAAAATAAAAATGTGGTCAACTGGTAAAGTTTTTGAAACAGTTGAAGTTGGCATTTTTAATCCAAATCCTGTTCCTGTTAACGAATTAAAAGCTGGAGAAGTAGGCTATATAGCTGCAAGCATAAAAAATGTAGCTGATACAGCGCCTGGAGATACAGTTACCGAAGCAGACAGACCGTGCCAAGTCCCTATGCCTGGATATAAAAAGGTACAGCCTGTAGTTTATTGCGGAATTTTTCCTACAGACGGCGGAAGATATAATGACCTAAAAGACGCATTGGAAAAATTAAAACTTAATGACGCTTCATTGTTTTATGAACCTGAAGTCAGTGTGGCATTGGGTTTTGGTTTTAGATGCGGTTTTTTGGGGCTTTTGCATATGGAAGTAATTCAAGAACGACTTGAAAGAGAATTTGATCTGGATTTGATAACAACTGCTCCAAGCGTTATATATACCGTTCACAAAACTAACGGCGAAGTTTTAGAGATATCTAATCCATCTAACTTGCCTCCGATGTCAGAAATTGCATATATGGAGGAACCTATAGTTTCTGCGGACATTTTTACTCCTCCAGACTATATAGGTGCGATAATGGAATTGTGTAAAGAAAAAAGAGGCGAGTACCTTGATATGCAATATCTTGATAAAAGCAGAGTTAGATTGCACTATACAATTCCATTAAACGAAATCATTTTTGACTTTTTTGATAGTCTAAAATCACGGACAAGAGGATATGCAAGCCTTGATTATGAAATTAAAGGCAAAAAGGAATCAGACCTTGTCAAGATGGATATTCTTCTTAACAATGAAGTATGTGATGCGTTAAGCATTATAATTCATAGAGATAAGGCTTATGCAAGGGGAAGAAGCATAACAGAAAAATTAAAAGATGTTATTCCTAGACAGATGTTTGAAATACCTATTCAAGCAGCTATTGGAGGAAAAGTCATAGCCAGAGAAACCGTAAAGGCATTGAGAAAAGATGTCTTAGCAAAATGTTACGGCGGAGATATCAGCAGAAAGAGAAAACTGCTTGAAAAACAAAAAGAGGGCAAAAAGCGTATGCGTCAATTTGGCACTGTAGAAATACCTAGTGAAGCGTTTATGAGCATACTTAAGCTGGATAAATGAAAGATATTGCTATATATATTCATATACCATTTTGCCGTTCAAAATGTAATTACTGTGCCTTTAATTCTTTTTATGCTGATAAGGAAACTCAAAAAGAATATATCAATCATCTTATAAAAGAAATCCATTTGTTTTCTAAAAACAATGATATTATGCGTGCTGACACCGTTTATTTTGGTGGCGGTACGCCTTCTTTTTTATATGAAGGCGGAATAAAAAGCATTATTGAAGTTTTAAAAGATAATTTTGATTATGAACCCAAAGAAATTTCTATTGAATGCAATCCAGAATCTTTGACTGATGTAAAACTAAATGAATATAACGAATCTGGAATTAACAGGATAAGCATAGGACTTCAATCTGCGTCAAATCAACTATTAAAAGAAGCAGGACGTGTTCATTCTTTTGATGATTTTTTAAATGCGTTAGAAAGATGTAAAAAAGCAGGTTTTGACAACGTCAATTGTGATATAATGCTTGGATTGCCTAATCAAAAGCCTCAAGATGTCACTCAAACACTTCAGCTTTTATTTCAGCACGATATTATTAAACATATTTCAATGTACGGACTAAAACCCGAAAAAAACACGCCTTGGCAGGATATCAAAATAGATGAAGACTTGTCAGCAGATATGTATGATTTAGCTTTTTTGATGCTGAAAGAAAACGGATTTAATAGATATGAAATAAGCAATTTTGCAAAAAATGGTTACGAATGCAAGCATAACATAAAGTATTGGAAAAGAAAAAATTATATTGGCTTTGGTTTAAGTGCGCATTCGCTTATAGATAACGTGCGTTATGCTAATCCTGATAGCATGACTGATTATATTAATGGAAAAAAAGAAACGCTTGTATTAAATCAACAGCAAATAGAAGAAGAATATTTGATGCTGGCTTTGAGAATGGATGAGGGGATAGATCTTAATGATTATAAGCAGCAATTCAATCGAGATTTTGTTGAAAGATTTTCTAAGCCTATTCAAAAATTATTCAAACTCAAAGTGATAGAGATAGCGCAAAATAATTTAAGAATTGCCCCAAAATATATGGGCGTTATGAATAGTATTATCACAGAGTTTTTTATTTGATTATTCATTAGGATTAGTAGGCGTTTCGTCTAATCGTTTTATCGCAGGGGAATTTATCACATTGCCAAGTTTATCAAATCTTGAACCATGGCAAGGGCAATCCCAAGTCTGCTCTTCGGGATTATATACTGTTCGACATTTTAAATGCGTACAAACTGGATTAGATAAATGGTTAAGACCACCAATAAGGCTTCCAACCATTTTCATATTGCTCCAAATCGCTTTTCCTATTACACCTAATGACATTTTGCGCAAAGGATCATAAATTTGACTATAAGCATTGTTATTGCCTGCAATTAAATCCCCAATAATTCGTCCAGCTATATTGGTAGAAGTCATTCCCCATTTGTTAAAACCAGTCATTACAAACATATTTCTTTCTTTTTTGGAGTAAAAACCAATCAAAGGTAAATTATCCGGCGTTATACAGTCTTGGGCAGACCATCTTGCAACTTCTACAGCTTTTGGGAATATCTTTTCAGCATGATTTTTTAATTTATGATAATGAGGAACATCAGTTTCATAACCGCATTGATGTCCTTGTCCGCTGACTATTGCTAGTTCTTGATATTTTCTATAAGTATAACCCTCTTGGTCAATACAGTTCCACATTCCAGTTATATTTTTAGATACTTGATATGCGCCATTATATGACCTGTGCTGATACACACGTATAAAATACCAACCAGGGAAATTGATAATAGGGAAATTTGTGGCGATTACTATATTATTGGCTGATATTTTAAATCCGTTTGAAGTATAAACATGCCGTTCTTTAAAATCTAAGGCTTTGGTATCTTCATAGATTTTGACTTTATTGTTAAGACAGCATTGTGCCAATCCATGCAGATATTTCATAGGATGAAACATTGCTTGATTTTCAAAACCCAATGCTAGATCATAAACAAACGGAACAAGCCCTGATTGAGTTGTTAAAAAAGCCTTTATTGCTGTATTTTTTACAGCATTATATTCTTTGCGTAATTGTATGCTGTTTTCAGGTTTTGTTGTAAATAGATATGAATCTACCCGTTCAAAGTCGCAATCAATATTTTCTGTCTTGATTATATTTTCAATTTCGTCTATGGCTTCTTGATTTGCTTTGGCGATAATTGATGTTTTTATCTGACCGAATTGATTGATATATCGGTCATAAGTTAAATCATGTTGTGAAGTGATATGCGCAGTAGTATTTTTAGTGGTTCCGCTTCCTATTTTGTTAGCCTCTATTACAGCACATTTTATGCCATTACGGCTAAGATAATAAGCGGCCGATATACCCGATAAACCGCCGCCAATAATCAAAGTATCTACATCAATATCACTTTCTAGTTTTGGATATGTAGGATAATCATCACTATGCCATATCGATTTAATTTCTTCCATAAATTATTTCCTTAAATTTTTTTTAGTATAATCAAATTATTATGAAAATAATCACAAGTGCTTTTATAGCTTTTATTCAACAACACCGCGATTTTTTCTTGCCAACTTAACTTGTCTTGATATAAATTTTCTTATCTTTCTCAATTTTCTCATGTCTTTCCTCCTATAATATTATTAGAATTTTAATAAAAATTATTGCATCTTACGTAAAAAATGATATCATAACATATATACATATAAAAAAATCACTTAAATGTTTTAAAAAAAAGCTAATTACTTGAAAAGGGATTTAT
>DATCJR010000043.1 GCA_036562685.1 Clostridia bacterium
ATAAAATTAGTGCCTTTGGAAATTAATATGGGCTTGGGGCTTGCGTTAAGAGAAGGCGCCAAGCATTGTTCTTATGATTTAATTGCCAGAATGGACAGCGACGATATAAGTTTGCCCGACAGGTTTGAAAAACAATTAAAATGTTTTGAACAAGATAAGGATTTAGGCGTCATAGGAAGCAATATAACGGAATTTGTAGGCGAACCCGATAATATGGTCGGAGTTAGAAAATTACCCGAGTTTCACGACGAGATATGCAAATTCTTAAAAAAGCGTTCTCCATTTAACCACATGACTGCAATGATGAAAAAATCCAGTTTGGAAAAAGCGGGCGGATATTTAGACTGGAAAAATATGGAAGATTATTATCTTTGGATAAGAATGTATCTTGCAGGCGTAAAATTTTATAACATTCAAGAAAGCCTTGTAAATGTTAGGACAGATAATAATTTATACAAAAGAAGAGCGGGGCTGAAATACTTTAAGAACATGGCAAGATTACAAAAATTTATGCTAAAAAACAAAGTAATAACTTATCCAAGATACTTAATAAACATATTTATTCGTTTTATTCAATGCATAACGCCAAACTGGTTTAGAAAGATGGTATATAAAAATATGTTGCGCGAAAAAGCAACATAGATTTAAAAAAAGTTTACAAAAGAGGAAAATGATGAAGAAAAAATACAAAAGAGGTTATACGACAGGCGTGTTTGATATGTTCCATATCGGACATTTAAATATACTTAAAAAAGCGAAAGAATATTGCGATTTCTTGATAGTAGGCGTTACTACCGATGAATTATGCAATCAGGTAAAGCACAAGAACCCTGTAATACCGTTTGAAGAGCGAAAAGAAATAGTTAAGGCTATAAAATATGTCGATATGGTAGTTCCCCAGGTCAATATGGATAAGATATCCACTCACGCAAAATTGCAATACGACGTGGTATTCGTAGGCAGCGACTGGAAGGGAACAAAAGCCTGGAATGAATACGAAAAAGCCTTCAAAGAATTAGGCGTCGATGTAATTTATTTGCCTTACACAATAGGAATATCCTCAAGCAAGTTAAGAGAAAAAATAGTAAAACTTTAAAGGGTAACCATGCAAGACATTAAAGTATTGCAAAACAAAATATTAGAAATAGCTTTGTATTTTGACGAGTTTTGCCGTCAAAACGATATTGAATATTACCTAATGGGCGGCAGCGCTCTTGGCGCGGTTAGGCATCAAGGTTTTATCCCTTGGGACGATGACTTTGATGTCTTTATGACCTATGAAAACTATCAAAAGTTCTTGCGCTGCGCCAGAGAAAAATTAGATACGAATAGATTTTATCTTCAAGAAGAAAACACTAAAGAATGGCCTTTGTTTTATACCAAATTGAGAATGAACAATACTTTATTTTTAGAGCCCGACACAAAAGACAGGAAAATGCACAAAGGCATATTTATAGATATTTTCTGCTTATACAACATATCGGACAGTAATTTTGTCGCGGGAATACAATTTCTTGCCGCTAAAATGTTAGCCGCAAAATCATTATCTCAAAGAGGATACGCCAGCGCCTCTTTTGGAAAAAAGATTTTAATGGCGATTGCCAGAGTATTTGTAAGCAAAAAGCTAATGATAAAAATCGTAAAAAGCCAGATGAAAAAGCAAACAAACAGGGTTGGGCAATTGTTCGGAAAAGCAAAGTTCAAAAGAGCGATTTTCCCCAGGTATTATTTGGGAAAGCCCAGATACGTTCTTTTTGAAAATCATTATTTGCCCGTGCCTGAATATGTGGAAGATTACTTAACCCACGTATTCGGCGATTATATGAAGCTTCCCAGCCAGGAAGAAATAGAAAAATCCATACATTCTCAGCAATGGAGCATAGATGTCTGATGACTATTTTGCATATTGCTAGTATAACTGATGATCAATCTTGCGGCGTTAATGTAATTGTGCCTAAACATGTTTTTTATCAATCAAAATACGCCAACGTTGCTTTATTTAATATTAGCGATAATGTATATCAAAACGATGACATAAAGGTGTTTAACCGGACAGATATTAAGGATTTACAGCCTCCATTTAACAAGCCCGATTTGGTAATTTTTCACGGGATATATTATATAAAGTATATAAAAATAGCCAGGTATTTAAATAATAACAACATTCCTTATATAGTTTTCCCGCACGGCTCGTTATCAAAAATAGCAATAAAATCCGATTTCTTTAAATTTATAAAAAAGGCTGCCGCGCATATTTTAATATTTAATTCTTTTATAAAAAAAGCCAAGGCGATTCAATTTTTATCCCAAGGGGAAAAAGCCATATCCTATTTTTCCCAAAAAGGCATAATAATTCCCAACGGTATAGAAACGCCTCAAGAATATAATAGATCCCAAAAAGAAAAAGACGAGATCAACATTACCTTTATCGGACGAAAAACCAAAAAGATAAAGGGTATAGATTTATTATTAAAAGCCGTCAATAAAGTTAAATTTGAATTAATAAAAAATAATGTTAAAATAAATATATACGGTCCCAATCGCGGCAATACGGATAATTATATCAATAAGTTTATTAAGAAAAACAAACTAGAAAATTTGGTTTTTAATCATGAGGCTGTTTTTGGAGAGTCCAAAAATAAGGTTCTTGAAAATACCGATATTTTTATTCATACTTCGCGAACGGAAGGATTGCCAACAGCCGTTATAGAGGCGATGTCCTATGGAGTTCCCGTTTTGGTAACCAGAGGAACAGGCATTTACGACGATGTCAAAAAATATCAATGTGGCTGGGCGGCGGAAACAAATATAAATAGCATTGCAGAGTCTTTGCTTGCAGTTGCAGCTGAAAAATCAAATTTTTGTATCTATGGTATAAACGCGCGAAATTATGTCTATGAACAACTTTCGTGGGATAAAGTAGCATATGACGCTGTAAAAATATTTAATGATTTGGGAAGAAAAGATGTTAAGAACTAGATCTCAAAGTTATTTAAGATTAAATATCTTAAAGCGTTCGGTAATTAGCCTTGATACTTTTATCATAGGAGTATATTTGATTTTAAGCCCAATTGATTATGCATTAGGGGAAATTATTACATCATTTTCATTTATAAATTTAATAGCTATTGCATTAATTTTGGTTAGAATATGCAAAAAGGATTTTTGGAACAGCAAACCCAAAGACTTTTTATTGATTGCTGTTTTTTATTTTTATAATGTTATAAACATATTGCTATTTTCCGATATATTAATGGACGCTATTTTTTTGTTGTTTGGATTATGTTTTTTCTTTGTTAATTATAAAGAAGCTAATGAAACGGAAATAAAGTTCTTTAGATTATGCATATTATTGAGCATAATCGTAACGATAGCGACCTGTTTTTTCAGCTTCCGCTTTGAGCGGTCTAATTCCAGATTTTATTTGAATTTTTCAAGGTATGTCGATCCTAATTATTTTACTTGCGGCTTTATTGTTTTAACAGCGTATTTAATGCATCGAATCAATCAAAAAAAGACTATCATATTAGATATTTTACTATTAGTATGCCTTTTTACTATTATTTTAGCTTCAGGTTCTAGAGGCGGACTATTAGCTAATTTAGGCGTTGTTTTTGTGTATCTTCTTTTTAGCAAATTAAAAAATATATTTCTGCCGGTATTGCTTTTTGTAGTTATATTTTATATTGCGTTGTCTTTCTTTAAAGAATATATACCAAAATGGATTTTAGAAAGATTTGAAATATCGGCAATGCTTAAGGATCAAGGAAGCGGAAGATTAACCATTTGGTATAATTATTGGAATATATTAAAAAATGGAAGTTTATTAAAATTCATTTTTGGATATGGAAAAAAGAATCAGTTGACAACCTATCAATATTATTTCGGCATTAGAAAAAATCCTCATAATATGTTTTTAGGAGTATTTTTTAACAGCGGTATTATAGGATTAATATTATTATTATTTGTTCTTGGATATTTTTCTTTAATTTCATTAAAAAATAAAAATTTATTTTCGCTATCTTTGATTGTCGGTTTGGTACTAAGCGGACTTACTCTTGATATGAATGTTACCAGAACATTTTGGATTGTATTGACAATCATTTTCATGGTTAATTTTAGAATGAAAAAACTCAAGGATGAAAAAAATGCTACGATTTAGCATTATTGTTCCTGTTTATAATATAGAAAAATATTTGCCATCATGTATTGACAGCGTTTTAAGTCAATCTTTTTATGATTATGAATTAATACTAATCGATGACGGCTCGACCGACAGCTCCGGCCTAATCTGCGATAGTTACG
>DATCJR010000044.1 GCA_036562685.1 Clostridia bacterium
TCGTTGATTACCTTTTGAAAACTTTAACAAAAATTAATCTACTTGATAAACTATCAACCAGGGAAGCCTTCCAATGAATGCCTGCCTGTAAATGAAGTTGAAGAAATCACTCAAGAGATATTATCAAGCAGCAAAGCAAGCAATGTTTTGCAGTACGGTGTAACTCAAGGGATGTTCACTTTACGTGAACTTTTAAAAGATTATGTAAAAACTTTTGGAATCCAAAACGCACAGACAGAAGAAATTATGGTCGTAAGCGGCGGTCAGCAGGCTTTGGACCTTGCGTGCAGGGTTTTCTTGAATAAAGGCGACACTGTTTTGGTGGAATCCCCTACGTATTTGGCTTTTTTGCAGATTGCGGCTGCGTACGAAATTAATATAATAGGCGTAAACTCAGATAAAGACGGAATAGACACACAAGATCTTGAACAAAAAATCAAACAATATTCACCTAAACTTATTTATCTTGTTCCGACTTTTTCCAATCCCACTGGAAAAACTTATCCGCTTTCAAAGCGGAGAGATATAGCACGTATTACCAAAAAATATAATGTAATAGTTTTAGAAGATGATCCATACAGCAAGTTAAGGTTTGAAGGCGAAGATGTTCCAAGCATAAAAAGCGTGGGCGAAGACAATATCATATTTATAACCAGTTTTTCCAAAATTATTTCGCCTGGTCTAAGAATAGGACTTGTAGTAGCCGATGCTGAAATCATACGCCGTATGGAAATATGCAAACAAGGCGCGGATATTCACACTTCACACCTAAGCCAAGCAATAGTCAAAGAATTTTTGACTCGCGGTCTGATAAAAAATCAGATTGAAAAAGCCCGTCCCATATACAAAGCAAAAAAAGAGTTTATGGAACAGGCATTAAATAAATATATGCCCAAAGAATTTTCTTTTACTAAAGTTGAAGGCGGTATGTTTATCTGGGGAGAGTTTGACGCTCAAATAGACACGTATGAATTATTCCCTAAGGCAATAGAAAAAAAAGCGGCTTATGTTTATGGCAATGTATTTTATCCCGATAACAGCGGTCATAACACATTGAGATTGAACTTTTCTAATGCCACGCCCCAACAGATCGACAAAGGAATTAAGGCTTTGGGAGAATTATTTCAAGACGAGATAAAAAAACTATAAAAAGATAAAAAGGAAATACTATGAGCACAAAAAATATAATGGATACCTTGAGAGAAAGGGGCTTTATAAAACAAGTAGTTTTTGAGGACGATTTATATAAAAAATTAGGCAGCGAACCTACTACTTTTTATATCGGATTTGACCCTACTGCAGACAGTCTGCATATAGGGCATTATATTCCTATTATGGCTATGGCGCACATGCAAAGAGCAGGACACAAGCCTATTGCATTAATCGGCGGAGGCACTGCAATGATCGGCGATCCTTCCGGAAGATCAGACCTAAGAAAAATGATGACTCCCGAAACTATACAACACAACGCCGATGCTTTTAAAAATCAAATGAAACGCTTTATTAACTTTGAAGGCGAAAACCCTGCTATTTTGGTTAATAATGCCGACTGGCTGCTAAATCTAAATTATGTGGATTTTATAAGAGATATTGGCGTGCATTTTTCTGTCAACAAGATGTTGACAGCCGAATGCTTCAAAATCCGCATGGAAACTGGTTTGACTTTCCTTGAATTCAACTATATGCCCATGCAGGCTTATGACTTTTTGGTGCTTAACCAAAAATACGGTTGTTCACTTCAATTAGGCGGCAATGACCAATGGTCCAACATGCTTGCAGGCGCAGATCTTATAAGAAGAAAGGAACAAAAAGATGCTTTCTGCATGACTTTCACTTTGCTTGAAACCTCAGAAGGCAAGAAAATGGGCAAAACAGCTAAAGGCGCTTTGTGGCTGGACAAAAATAAAACCACACCTTATGAATTTTATCAATATTTCAGAAATGTAGAAGACCAAAAAGTCAGAGAATGTCTATGTCTGTTGACTTTCTTGGATTTGCAAGAAATAGACGAACTTACAAAATACCAAGATGAACGCATTAATAAGGCAAAAGAACGTCTTGCTTATGAAGTTACCAAGCTAGTTCACGGTGAAGAAGAGGCCAACCTTGCAAGAGAAATGGCTCAAGCAGCTTTCAGCGGAGCATCAGGACAAATGCCTTGCGAGAGCATAAACGCTAATGGCGACACCTCTGTAATAGATGTAATAGTAGCGGCAAAAGTTGCATCTTCAAAAAGTGAAGCAAGACGCTTAATTGAAGGCGGCGGAGTAAGCATTGACAATACTAAGATTGCTTCTATTAATGATACACTATCGCAATATACAACTTCAAACGAATTTATATTGCATAAGGGCAAAAAGGTGCATATCAAGGTTATTGTGAATGGTTGATTATCTAACCATAGAAAAAGTTACTCAAGCCCAATTAGTTATCAATAAGTCGCGCTTTATTTCAATAGCCTATCCTGTTGAAAATTGGGAACACGCTTCAAAAATATTAGGCGAACTTAAAAAAACATATTGGGACAGCACGCATATTTGTTATGGATGCGTTGCTGATGATTTGGGCAACAATATGCGTTTTTCGGATGACGGTGAACCGCAAGGCACTGCGGGCAAACCTATCCTCGAAGTTATAAAACAAAAAAATTTAAGGCTGATTTTGGTTGCCGTTGTAAGATATTTTGGCGGAATCAAGCTAGGCGCAGGCGGACTGGTCAGAGCTTATTCAAAAGCTGCATCAGAAGTTTTAGACCAGGCTTCAATAATTACAATAAGTCCCAAAGTATGTTTTAGTATAAAAGTTAACTATTCTGACCTAAAGAAAATAGAATATCTTCTTAACAGTGAAGGAATAGAAATTACTGACAAAATTTGGGGCGAGGATGTAAAAGTCTATTTAAAAATTAAGCAAGCCTTGTTTCAAAAGTTTGTAGAAAATTTGAAAAACGCTCTTAATCGCGATCTATCGGATATAATTATAAAAGAAGGTATATAGAAAAATGAAAATCATCAAAACACAAAGTCCAAAGCCAAAACCTACTGGCAAAATCAAATTTGGAACAGTGTTTACAGACCACATGTTTGTAGCCGAATATTCTGCACAAGAAGGTTGGCACAATGAAAGAATTCAGCCTTATCAGCCGTTTATGCTAGATCCGGCATCTTCTATATTCCATTATGGTCAAGGCGTTTTTGAAGGAATGAAGGCTTACAAAAACAAAGACGGTCAGATTGTGATGTTCAGACCTTTGGAAAATTTCAAAAGAATGAACTCTTCCAATGACCGTATGATGATTCCTCCAATTGACGAGCAAAAAATGTTTCAAGCCCTTGTAGAATTAGTCAAACTTGATCAAGACTGGATACCTACTGGCGAAGGCGAATCCTTGTATATCCGCCCTGTCATATTTGCATGTGATCCCGCTCTAGGTGTTCACACTGCATCCAATTATATTTTCTTTATAATAATGTCTCCTGTGGGCGCATATTATGCCAACGGTCTGTCTCCTGTAAAATTGCTGGTTGAAGATTTTTATGTAAGAGCTGCAAAAGGCGGAACAGGTCATTATAAGTTTATAGGAAATTATGCCGCTAGCTTGAAAGCAAGCGACAAAGCAGAAAAAGCTGGCTATGACCAAGTGCTGTGGCTGGATGCGCAACACAAAAAATATGTCGAAGAAGTCGGCAGCATGAATATCTTTTTTGTAAAAAACGGTGAAGTTATTACGCCCTCTCTAGAAGGCAGCATTTTGCCCGGTGTTACTAGAATGTCTATAATCGAATTATTGAGATATAAAGGCTACAAAGTAACCGAAAGACTTATAGAAATAGAAGAAATAGTTCAAGGCATAGCTTCAGGCGAAGTTACAGAGTGCTTTGGAACTGGTACCGCCGCCGTAGTTTCCCCTGTGGGAGTTATCGGTTATAAAGGTAAAGATTATTATATCGGCGACGGCAAGACCACCGGAAAAATCACAATGGATGCTTACAAGAGCCTTACCGATATTCAACACGGCAGTGCACCCGATGTATTTGATTGGTTATATAAAATCTGAATTATTGAAAAATATTGACTAAAAAGGACGGTTTAAAATGACCGTCCTTTTTAACTAAAAAATCTTTATTCTAAATACATTTATAATCTGATTAATTTTTCCACTGATATACAATATCACTTTTTTATTTAAAAGGATTTACTCTGTAATTTCCAGTTAATGCACAAATTACGTCAAACAGCCACCAAACAAATCCAATACCAATAAAATGTAAAAAGAACTTTATCAAGAACATCAAAATACTTCCTTTATATAGCTTATCAAAGCCAAAAGGAATGATACAGAGTATCACCAAAACCAAATCAAATTTTTTTGCCATAAAATATCTCCTTTAAAACACCAAACTAAAGTCTTAGACTCTATCTGCTTGCTTACCTATATAATAAAGTTTTCTTACCAAAATTATTCATTCTTTTAGGCTTTTATAACCATTACCTTTGTCTTTTCTTTCCTTTGATGGAAAAATCTTTGCATTGACTTATATACAATTTTTCATTTATTATATATGCGAAGTGAGGGATATAATATATGAAAAAGTTAATAATTATATTTTTATGCTGTATTACAGCATTTTCTATCAACCTGTTTTATGGCTGCAAAAATGATGACAACATAGATGATATAATGTCTGATATACCCCAAATTGAAAACGATCAAGATATTAATCAGCAAGAAAATGATGAGAATAAAAACTCTGACCAAATTGAAAATGATAATCAAAATCAAACTTCTAACGAAGTCATACAAGATAATGTTAGCAAACTGATTTTGGCGGGATATAAAGTTCAAAGCAAAACCAATCTTAATATCAGAGCGCAAGCTTCGGCTTCATCCGCAATCATAGGTCAATTGTCAGAATGGGACACAATACCCGTAATTGAAAAAGTCAATGACTCTTGGTATAAGGTTTTTTATAACAATGACATAGCATATGTGTCAGCTAATAAAAGCTATATCCAAGAAGTTGCATGGCAAAATGCACAAAGCACCCTTGTAACAGGACTTGAAGTAGAAGCATTGACTACGGTCAATATAAGAGCACAAGCTTCAACTGGTTCTGAAGTTTTGGGAAAACTTGAAAAATGGCAGACTGTTTCTTTGGTAGAAAAAATTTCCGACCAATGGTACAAAGTATTATACAATGGTCAAGAGGCTTATATAAGTGCTTCAAAAGATTTGACTAGAGTTTATGATCCTGAAAAAGTTAACGCAATAATTGACAAAATAATTGAAACTGGTATGAGCGTTTTGGGCACACCTTATGAATTTGGTGCAACCAGAATACTAAATTACAGCGGGAATCTCAATCCTAACTTTACCGGAAAGACCTTTGACTGTTCGTCTTTTGTCCAATACGCTTTTTATAAAGGCGCTGGCATAAAACTTCAAGGCGATTCGAGAAGCCAAAGCAAATACGGTATGCTGGTTAATAAATCAGAACTAAAACGCGGAGACCTTATATTTATGTGGAGTTCTGCTAGACGATATAATACAGGAATAGAACGTATAGGCCATGTTGTGATTTATATAGGCGACAACAAAATCCTACATACTTGGGGAACAGGTGGAGTGCGTATTCAGGAATTTTCGTCTGGTTGGCAAGAAAGATTTATACATGCAAGACGTATGTTATAATAAAATGTAAAATAGTTCACTTTTGTGGGCTATTTTTACATTTTTTTTACATATTTTTTACATTTTATTAAAATTTATATCAATAACTATATTTTTTGATAAACTTAGTTGAAAAATTGCTAAATTTGTATCATAATGGTAACAAATTTGCAAAAATGATTATTAATACCTTTACAGTTGTAAGTCGTTGTGCTATAATCTTAGCGTTAATTCGTTTGAGTTATCAATAACGAAAAATTTTTACTTATGGAGAAAGGGTGATTTATGGAAAAAGCGTTTGCAAAAAATCTAAGAACTCTTAGAAAAGAGCGCAAGCTTAGTCAACAAAAACTTGCTAGTCAGGTTGGTGTTACACAGCAATGTGTAAGTGAATGGGAAAAAGGCAAGATTGAGCCTACTATGTCTCCCCTTTGGAGATTGGCTGATGTCTTTGATATTTCAATTGACGAATTGATTGGCAGAAAAGAATTAATTTAACTTGTTACTTAAATTATTTAAAAAAGGCGGGAAATCCCGCTATTTTTAATATTTATAAAAAAATTTAACATTTTAACGCATTAAATCATAAAATTAATATAATTATCTATTGACAAAAATAGTGTATATATGCTATGATAATTGTTAATTATATTTGGACAGTGACCGGAACAAGTAAGCTATTCTTTTATGACTTTACAGAGAGCTGTCATTTTGGTGCAAGACAGTAAGCATAGGTTTAGCCGAACTCATCCGCGAGTCTTTCGCCCAAAAAAGTTTTAATTGACTTTAGTAGATGCGAACGGATAACTCCCGTTATAGAGTGACAATGAGATTTTGAATAAAGCAATTTATTCAAAATGAATTTGAGTGGTACCGTGACTAACTAGTCGCCTCAAGAAGTTTTTTTCTTGAGGCGTTTTTTTATAATTGGAGTTTAACAATGAAGTTAAAAGGTGCAAAGATTGTAACAGAAAGTTTGATTAATGAAGGTGTCGATACCGTTTTTTGTTACCCTGGCGGTTCTGTATTGGACATTTTTGATGAATTGTATTTTGTTCAGGACAAAATCAAGCAGGTCGTAACCTGCCATGAGCAAGGTGCTTGTCATGCTGCAGACGCTTACGCAAGAATAAGCGGAAAGGTCGGTGTGGTTATTGCCACCAGCGGTCCGGGCGCTACTAACCTTGTAACTGGAATTGCCAATGCTTATATGGACTCAGTACCCCTAGTCGCTATAACAGGCAACGTAGCATTGTCGCTCCTTGGCAGAGACAGTTTTCAAGAAGTTGACATTGCTGGAGTTACTATCCCTATTACCAAACATAATTATATAGTCAAAGACATAAATGAACTAGGAAAAATTATTTCTGACGCATTTTATATTGCAAAAAGCGGACGCCCTGGTCCTGTCTTGATTGATATTCCTAAAAATATTCAGCAGGCGGAATGTGAATGGGAACCTATTCCTGTAAGACAAGTAACCCACCGCGTCCCTGATTTCAAAAAATGTCAGTCTGCAATAGACATTATCAACTCAAGCAAAAAGCCGCTTATTTATCTTGGGGGCGGAAGCATTTCTAGTGAGGCTTCAAAAGAAGTATTAGAATTTGCACAAAAAATCGATGCTCCTGTCGCATGTTCTATGATGGGGTTGGGAGGTTTCCCTGCTTCGCATCCTCTTTATCTGGGTATGATTGGTATGCACGGTCATGCCAATGTAGCTTTTACCTCTCAAGAATGTGATACCCTAATAGCCATTGGCGCTAGATTTTCAGACAGAGTGGCAAGCGACAGAGTCAAGTTTGTAAAAGGCAAAGTCGTTCATATTGATATAGACAATGCTGAAATAAACAAAAATGTAAAAACTTCGGCGCATATAGTTGGAGATATAAAAACTGTTCTTAACACTATATTGCCCTATATAAATGAAAGCAAAAAACCCGAATGGATTGAACGCTGTCAAGAGCTAAAAAAGACCAAAGTTTTGAAAGAAACTACACACAGCGTCAGTCCCAGAGAAATATTGCGAAGCATTAGCCGTCAAACACCTAATGACCAAATTATAGCTACCGATGTAGGACAGCATCAGATGTGGACGGCTCAAACCTGCTCTTTTGAACAGCCCCGCACATTTGTAACAAGCGGCGGATTGGGAACAATGGGATTTGGAATGGGCGCTGCGATAGGTGCAGCTATTGCCTCCAAAAAAAGAGTAGTTTTGGTTACTGGCGACGGTTCTTTCCACATGAACTTTAATGAAGTGGTTACAGCAGTTGTTCAAAAATTGCCTATTGCAGTTTTTGTTTTTAACAACAACACCTTAGGTATGGTAAGACAATGGCAAAAGCTGTTCTATCAACGCCATTTTTCTAACACCACGCTAAACCGCCCTACCAATTATGAATATCTTGCCAAGGCTTTTGGTGCAGATTATCTTGAAATCAATGATAATGATGAAATAGACCAAAAAGTCAAGCTTGCAATAACATGCCAAAAACCTGTAATAGTAAACTGCAAGATAGGAATAGACGACAATGTATTGCCGATGATACCCTCGGGCAAGAGTGCTGCTGACATCATTATGGAAATGGGAGATTAATTATGGGAGAAAATCAACATATATTAACGGCATTGGTTTCTAACAAAGCTGGCGTACTTAATAGAGTAGCGGGACTGTTTTCTAAGCGCGGATATAATATAGAAAGTTTATCCGTTGCTTTTACAGAAGACCGCAAATATTCACGCATGACCATAGTAGTCAACGGCGATGATTATGTTCTAGAACAGATTACAAAACAGCTTGATAAACTGATTGATGTAATACATGTAGCTCAATTAAAACCAGAAAAGTCGGTTAATCGCGAACTCTTGCTTGTCAAAATAAACGCTCCTGCTGATAAGCGTACAGAAATAGAATCAACCATAAGAATGTATAAAGCAAAAGCTGTCGATTTGTCTCCTAAGTCTATGATTATAGAATTAACAGGCGAAAGCAATAAGATAGACGGATTCTTGCAAGTTATTTCTGAATACGGAATTATTGAAATGGCACGTACAGGACTTACTGCCCTGCAACGCGGTTTTAATAGCATAAAGCAGTTCAAAGACGCTAACGAGGAGGAGATAAATGGGTAAAAACATAGCAACAGGTGTTGAAAAAGCACCTCAAAGAAGCTTATTCAAGGCTTTGGGAGTTACGGACTCCGAATTAGAAAAACCGTTGATTGCGATAGTTTGTGCACAAAGCGATATTGTTCCTGGACATACTCATCTAAATACAATTGCTGAAGCAGTAAAGGCAGGCATATACTCTGCAGGCGGAACACCGTTTGTAGTACCTAGCATAGGTGTATGCGACGGTATTTCTATGGGTCACAATGGTATGAAATATTCTCTGCCTTCACGCGAACTCATAGCAGATTCTGTTGAAACTATGGCTTTTGCCCATGCTTTTGACGGTATGGTTTTGATCCCTAATTGCGACAAAATTGTGCCTGGAATGCTTATGGGCGCAGCAAGAGTTAATATCCCTACCATAGTTATAAGCGGCGGCGCAATGCTGCCTGGATATACATCAAAAGGCAAAAAGCTGTCTTTGACCTCTGTTTTTGAAGGCGTAGGCGCGCTTAAGGCGGGCAAAATGTCTTTGCAAGAACTTAGTGAAATTGAAAATAATGCCTGTGCGTCTTGCGGCTCATGTGCCGGAATGTTTACTGCTAACAGCATGAATTGCGTTACTGAAGCACTTGGAATGGCTTTGCCTGGAAACGGAACTATTCCCGCGGTTTATTCTGAAAGATTGAGACTAGCCAAAAAGACAGGCGAACAAATTGTTAAGCTGGTTGAAGACAATTTGACACCCCGCCGTATTATGAATGAAGATGCATTCAATAATGCTTTGGCACTTGATATGGCTCTTGGTTGTTCTACTAACACAGTTCTTCACCTGACCGCTATTGCAAACGAATGCAATGTTAACTTTAATCTAGAAACTGTCGAAAGCGTAAGCGCAGTTACACCTAACCTTTGCAAGCTTATGCCCGCATCAGATACTTCTATTGAAGACCTTTATCATGCAGGCGGAGTTATGGCAGTACTTAATGAGCTATCTAAGGTTACATTAAAGAAAGGTCCATTGATAAGAGGCAATGCTATAACTGTAACTGGCCAAACTTTGGAAAAAAGCTACAAAGACGCAGAAATAAAAAATCCCGAAGTAATTCATAAAATAGAAAACGCTTATTCTCCTACAGGCGGAATTGCTGTATTGCGTGGTAATATCGCCGAAGAAGGCTGTGTCGTTAAAAAATCCGCTGTTGCACCCGAAATGATGGTTCATTCAGGAAAAGCAAGAGTTTTTGACAGCGAAGAAGAAGCTTCAAATGCCATTTTGAACGGACTTATTCAAAAAGGCGATGTCGTTGTAATAAGATATGAAGGTCCCAAAGGCGGTCCTGGAATGAGAGAAATGCTATCTCCTACCGCATCTCTTGCAGGAATGGGACTAGACAAAGATGTCGCTCTTATTACAGACGGAAGATTTAGCGGTGCTACAAGAGGAGCTGCTATTGGTCATATTTGCCCTGAAGCTGCTGTTGGCGGCAAAATCGCTTTGATACAAGAAGGCGATATTATAGAAATTGATATACCAAAAGGCAAGCTTGAACTCAAAGTCAATTCAAAAGAGTTGGCAAATCGTGCTAAAAAATGGCGTCCTAAGATCGTAGAATTATCTGGATATTTGCAGCGGTATGCAGAACTTGTTACAAGCGCATCAAACGGTGCAGTATTTAAAAAGAAGTTTTAATGTTTGTAGGAAAAAAATATGAAACGAATAAAAATCTTTGATACCACTTTAAGAGACGGCGAGCAATCCCCTGGCTGCAGTATGCATCTTAATGAAAAGATTGAAGTTGCTTTGCAGCTTGAAAAATTAGGCGTGGATATAATTGAAGCAGGTTTTGCTGTTTCGTCCGAAGGCGATTTCAAATCAGTTAAAGCAATAGCTGAAACAATCAAAAATTGTTCGGTTGCTTCTTTGAGCAGGTGCGTAAAAGGCGATATAGATGCTTCATATAATGCTTTAAAAAATGCCGCAGCACCTAGAATACATGTCTTTTTGGCTACTTCGCCTTTGCATATGCAGTACAAACTAAAAATGTCGCCTGAACAAGTTTTGGAAAGAATCGCAGAATCAGTAAAATATGCCAAAACTTTGGTAAGCGATATTGAGTTTTCTGCGGAAGATGCTGCAAGAAGCGACAAAGATTTCTTGGTCAAAGCTTTTAATGTAGCGATAAAAAACGGCGCTACCGTAATTAATGTGCCTGATACTGTGGGATACTCTACTCCCCAAGAAATGAAAGAACTAACCGAATATTTGATAAAAAATATTGACGGAATAGAAAAGGTCGATGTTTCCGCGCACAACCATAATGACCTAGGACTTGCATGTGCCAATTCACTTGCAATGGTCTTAGGCGGTGCAACACAGATAGAATGCACCATAAACGGTATTGGCGAGCGCGCTGGAAACACCAGTCTAGAAGAAGTGATTATGGCACTTAAAACTAGACAAAGTTTTTATAATGCTTACACCAATATAAATACCAAAGAAATATATCGTGCTTCCCGTCTTATATCAACAATAACGGGAGTGCCCGTAGCTCCTACCAAGCCAATAGTGGGCGCAAACGCTTTTGCACACGAAAGCGGAATTCATCAGCATGCTGTTTTGGCTAATCCTTTGACATACGAGATTATGTCGCCTGAAGATGTGGGCGTTCCTCAAAACAAAATCATCTTAGGAAAACACAGCGGAAGACATGCTTTTGTAGAACATCTGAAATCAGCTGGATATGAGCTTGACAAAGACCAGTTAGAGATTTATTTTGCCAAGTTTAAGGATCTAGCGGACAAGAAAAAATATGTATCTGACAAAGATATAGAAGCATTGATGGCTGGCAACAAAAAGACGATAAACGCAAGATATTCTCTGGTAGATTTTTCTGTTACCAGTTCAAAAAGCGATGCTGCTACAGCTAGTATAATAATCAACACTCCTGAAGGTGAAAAGACCGGCACCCAAACAGGAAATGGTCCAGTTGACGGTGCTTTTAAAGCTATCAACTCAGCGATAGGAAAAGATATTATTTTGTTTGACTTCTCTATACGGTCTATTAGCGAAGGCGAAGACGCTTTGGGTGAAGCATCTGCAAAACTTAGCCTTAATGGAAACACTGCAACAGGCAGAGGCGTTTCTACTGACGTCTTAGAGGCTGCAATTTTGGCTTATATCGATGGACTTAATAAATTACAGGATAATATATAATGGAAGAAAAATTTGCAAAAAGAATTGAAATATTTGATTCGACATTAAGAGACGGTGCCCAGAGCGAAGGCATCAACTTTTCTATTGAAGATAAACTTAACATTGCAAAGACACTTGATGATTTTGGAGTAACATATATTGAAGCAGG
>DATCJR010000045.1 GCA_036562685.1 Clostridia bacterium
GTTATCGTCACCTTTGTAGATGTAACTATCCACATATTTCTTGCCGAGTTTAGCCTTCTTTTCAGCACGGATACGCTCTATAAGAACGCTCGCGGGCTCGTCGTTCGGATCTTGTGGAACGAGTTTGCCCTGAATAGCGTATTGCAAAATAGATTTCTTGAGTTTGCCGTAAATATCATCGTCCAACTTGGTTGCCTGCTGTTCGAGATTATCGTATTCTGCAATCAGCGGTTCAAACTTTTCTATCTCCGCTACAATACGCACTTGCTCGGCAAGAGGTGGAATTGGTAGAATAAGTTGAAGCAACCGTTCTTTCCCCAAATTATAAAAAGCTTGTCCTGATTTCTTTGTAATTGCTTTAAGCTGTTTATTAAAATAGCTGCTTTGAAGAGCGTAAAGTAGGTATTTTGACAACTCATCAATTTGACAGTATGGACGAAGTATAAAAACAAAGCCACCGGCGGTAACATTATTGTATGTTTGTTCAACACGAGCAATTTTACCAATATTTTCAATGCTTGTTACGGCAGGAGTAATCAAATCGTTCCGCCATAGCAATATAGAATCCGGAACTAAATTATTATCAAGAAAAATATCATTGTCGAAAAAGTGATATGAGCCATTTAGTATATTGCCTCCTCGCAGAACTCTTACCAATTTTTGATTAGTGGTAGCAGACTCTTTTTTGAAGGATGCACCTGTCTGTATATTAAGCAATGTGCTGATTTTTGCGAATTCCCAACCTTCTGGCAAATCAAATTCACTGACTTCATCATCGATACAAACGGGAGAATTATTGCCTACCTTCTCATAATGGCGATTATCATCACCCTTGAAGATGACAGAATCGTTCTTATCTTTTTTGATTTTACCTTCTTTTATCAGCCGCTGCTTTTCGGCGCGGATGCGTTCGAGCAATACGGACGCGGGCTCGTCATTCGGATCTTGCGGAACAAGTTTGCCCTGAATGGCTAATTGAAGGATAGATTTTCTCAATTGTTCGGCTTTCATTCTTTATTCCCCAAAAGCGTCATGATTTCGGTAAGCACTCGGTCAATGTCCGCATCCAAACTTGCGCGTTTTTCACGATATTGTTGAATCAAATCCTGTGGGGCAAGGATTTCTTCCTCTTCGTGTGGGAACCCGCAAAGGTCGATATTGTAACCGAGCGCAGCAATCTCTTCAACCGTATATTTTTTTGCCTTCGGAGCATCATCAACAATAATTTCTTCGCGATTATTCCACCATTCTATGGCGGGATTAAAGTGCTCAAGCTTCATGGGTTTTGTCTTAGAGAAATGCTTGTAGCCTTCGGGCATATCCAAACGATAAAACCAAGTTTCTTTGGTAGGGTGGACCTTATCAAAGAAGAGGATATTTGTTGTGATAGAAGTGTACGGAGCAAAAACGCTGCCCGGCATACGAATTATCGTATGCAAATTAAACTCGGAGAAAAGTTTCTTTTTAATTGATACTTTTGCATTGTCTGTACCAAACAAGAAGCCGTCAGGCAATATAACGGCGGCTCTTCCGTTATCTTTCAAACGATACATAATGACCGACATAAAAAGATCGGCTGTTTCGCTACTCGCCAAATCGGACGGGAAATGATTTTTCACGTCTGCCTTTTCGTTTCCGCCATAAGGTGGATTCATTAGAACAACTTCAAATTTGTCTTTTTCGGTATAATCCAGCACATTATGCAATAACGAATTGCCGTAATAAATACGCGGCGTATCCACGTCATGCAACAACATATTGGTTACACACAGAATATACGGAAACTGCTTTTTCTCCATGCCGTAAATGGAATTGTAAATTTTTTCAACGTCGTCGGTACTTTTCTTCTTGGTTTCAAGCTCTTTTAACCAGCTTATCAAAAATCCACCTGTGCCGCAGGCAAAGTCTGCACAGTGCTCTCCGATTTGGGGATTGATCATCTTGGCCATAAAATCGGTAACTGCACGTGGCGTGTAAAATTCGCCCGACGAACCGGCGCTCTGCAATTCGCGCAGAATGGTTTCATAAATTTCACCGAAAGCGTGGCTTTCTTCATAATCGGTCAAATCGATGTCGTCTATGACATTGATTACTTGCCGCAGAAGAACGCCGTCCTTCATATAGGTGTTTGCATCTTCAAAAGTCGTCTTGACAATGGCTTTTTTTATGGGGGTGGACGGATCGACCTGTACACCATTGATGAGCACATTGCCGTTGGGATCTTTTATATCCTTGCCTTTGAGGACGGGGAAGAGTGTGTTATTAACAAAGTTAAGAAGCGCATCACCGGTCATTCCTTTTCCGCCTTCCTCGTGCGCCCAATTTCGCCAACGGCAAGGCTCGGGAATAATAGACAGATATTTTTCATCTTCAAATTCCCAGTCCTGCTCCTTAGTGTCATAGACCTTTAAGAACAAAAGCCAAGCGATCTGCTCGATACGTTGTGCGTCGCCGTTGATGCCTGCATCGTTGCGCATAATGTCGCGCAAACGTTTGATAAATCCTGAAATATTACTCATTTGTTATGCCGCCTTATAAATTTCGTTTTCGAGCTCTCTTACTGCCCGTATATAACCTTCTCTTCCTCCAAAGAGTTGAGCGATTTTTGCCGGTTTGCCGAACCTTACAAACGGATCGAGTTTGAGAATATCCATATCCTCGATTTCGTAGATACCGCTGTCCGCGTATTTTTCCAGTAACGCTTCCAGCACCGCCCTTGCTTCGCCGCCGTATTTCGCAAATACGTTGCGCTTTTTGACGTTTTCAGCGCGTTCCCGCCGCGTCAAAGGTTTTTGATTAAAGGCAATGTGACAGATAAAATCAAAGTCGTCAACATCACTCATACCTTCATTCGCTTTGACCTGTTCCAAGTCAATACCGCGTTCACTAAACAATTCTTGGATTTTAGCCTTTTTCTCTTCTGCAGACCATTGCAAAATAAAATTGTCTAAAGAAGAGAATGTTCCATAGATATTTGCCTTTGTATAATCAATGATACTTTCTTGCCGCAATAGTTTTCCGTCCGTATCATAAACGGAAACCATTCGCTGCGAAATCGTTACTTTGCAGCCGCGGCTATCGACCACATACTTATGTTTCGACTCTACAGGGGGCGCAGGCATAATGACCGGTTCGCCGTCAGGTTCTTTGGGGTCGACGTGTCGAAATTGTTCGTCTTGTTCAATCGGGCCGTCCCAATCGGGATCGGCGAACAATCTGGTTACGCCACGGAAATCCATAATTACAAAGTGCGTTTTCCCGTCTTCATAGCGTAATCTTGTACCGCGACCGATAATTTGCTTAAATTCTGTCATTGAACCGATCATTTCGTCAATGACGATCAGTTTTACCATTTTGCAGTCTGCGCCAGTGGAAAGGAGCTTTGAAGTAGTGGCAATCACCGGGTATTTGGCAGATACGGAAATAAAATAATCAAGCTTACTCTTTCCATACTCGTCGCTACCTGTAATCCGCACGATGTAATCCGGATTTTCGGCGCACATATCGGCGTTCAACTTTCGGAGAGCAACACGCATCCGTTCCGCCGCGTCTTCCGTTGCACAGAATACAATCGTCTTTGCCATTCTGTCGGTCGCTTTGAGATAATTTGTAATCTCATTTGCGACCATGTCGATTCGATCTTGAATGATAATATTGTAATCGTAGTCGCTGTTATTGTAGATGCGATCTTCGATTTCATACCCATATATATCGCATTGGCCTTTACGAGGGCGCCATTCATCGTCAATATCCGTTTTTATGCGTATGACTTTAAACGGAGCGAGGAAGCCGTCGTCAATACCTTCTTTCAGGCTATACTTATAAATCGGCTCTCCAAAGTAGTCTATGTTGGAAATATACGCCGTTTCCTTCGGCGTGGCTGTCATACCAATTTGCGTTGCGGAAAAGAAGTATTCCAACACTTTACGCCAACGGCTTTCTTCTTTTGCGCTGCCGCGATGACACTCATCTACAATAATTAAATCAAAAAAGTCTTTATCGAATAGTTGCTTATAGTGAGCAAGCGTTTCCTCGTCTGTTTCTTCTTCTGTCGTTTTGTTTCCAACTAATTGCTGATAGAGCGAAAAATAAACTTGATGAGAGGTAATCGTGGTGCGATCATCTCTTGCAAAATTGATTTTATGAATAACCTTTTCAAGCGGTTTAAAATCCCCGCTTATTGTTTGATCGACAAGATTGTTGCGGTCTGCAAGGTAAAGAATTTTTTGTTTTATCCCGCTTTGCAGCAGTCGGTAGACAATCTGAAAAGCCGTATAAGTTTTTCCAGTCCCCGTTGCCATAACAAGAAGAATACGCTGTTGGTCTTTGGCAATCGCTTCCATGGTACGATTAACGGCAACTTGTTGATAATATCTAGGGGGATAGGTGTTTTGACTTGTATAATATGGCTGAGCGATAAGCATACGCTCTGTTTCTGACAATCCTTTCCCATTATTTATTTCATTTTGATAACGAGCCCAAAGCTCCTCAGGTGATGGAAAATCATCTAAACCTATTTCTCGTTCGATCCCTGTAATAAAATCATACTCTTGAAAAGCATCGCCGTTAGAACTATATGCGAACGGAACATCGAGCATTTGAGCATAGAGCATTGCCTGTTGCATGCCGAAAGATACGCTATGGTTATTGTCTTTTGCTTCAACCACGGCGAGCGGATTGTTTTTGTTATAGTAGAGTATGTAGTCGGCTTTTTTAGGAGTCTCGCGGCTGACTTTATTTCCACGGAGATTTACCTTACCGTCAGTAAATTTGACTTTAGTTTCCATAGTGATTTTATCCAGCCAGCCTTTTGCCAAAATCGCCGGTGTGATAAAATTCAATTTGATATCTTCTTCAGTCATTTGTTTTTTATCTATAATGCTCATAGTGCTCTCCTATGTTCCTATAATACCGTATTATCGGAAGTTGATGGGGAAATTTATAATTATTTTCTTATAGGTATAATGGCAACGGCCTCTTCCGTATTTTGTTGTTTTTTCTTGTCAAAAGACTCAACTATAATAAAATCCACATTGTCTCCAACTTTAGACAAATCAGATTTTCCAAAGAAGTTTTTATATTGAAAGTAATACGGTTTATCGGCTTGTATAAAACCGCCGCGGTGTCCTGGGAATATTTTTATTATGCGACCGTGTTTTACGCCTACCTTATTATGTAAGATTGTTATCCAATGTTTTCTAATATCTAAAAACCGAATTGGCATTATTTCGCTGATTTTGTTATTTAATGTTTGGCTTACAGTCCAATCGTTTTCTTCTCGTATTTGTCTGGCAAAATTATAATTTTCTTGTGCTAAATCTATTTCCTGTATATCAGTAAAAATATCGCCAATAGATTCAATCAGTTTTACTTTCATTTTTTCAGGATCTTTTGTGCATACAGCGCGCAACATATAAATTAGTGCCTGATTTGTTTCATTTTTTCTTAAATAAAACTTTCCAAGTTCATATAATAAAAACCATTTATCACTAATCACAATTAGTTTTTTTAATGTTGTTATAGCATCATCAATATGCCCTAGATTGTCTAATGCTAAAGCAACTCTGCGTTCCAGCCAAATATTATTGTCATAATGAAAATTTTCTATTTCATCAATTGCTGTTGTACAACATAAAATACAATCTTCATAGTGCTTTTCACGAAATAATAAATCCGATTTTAACTGAAAATAGGTTTCTTTATCTGAAGCCGTTTCGCGTTCTTTGCCTGCATGATCCGTATATTGAGTGGGAATAGAGGACAAGTCCTTAGGATCTATTAAATTGATAATAGAAAGCATTTTACCATTATAACTTTTGTTTGTTTTGATTAAAACTCTTATCACTGATAATGCGCAATAGTTAAAAGAAGGGAGTTGACTATCTTGTCCTGCAAATTCAATAATTTCATGAAGTAAAAATAATTTATTCAGGACTATATCTTCATATGGATAATCAGGTTTTCTTATGGACTTGACATATTTATCATTTATAACCCATGTGTATAGATTTAATATGTAGGAAAAAGGACGTTTTTGATAGGAGGGTAGATTTTGATCGTGATATGTTTCATATATATAACTGCATACATTTTCTGCCTCATCAAGTTCTCCTAACTTTTTTAAGCAATTTGCGTATTGATGAGCGTCCCAAAATTCTTGAGTATCGGAAAAATGTGCCCATAATTCCTTGCATAAAGGCAGAGCTTCATTGTAATCTTCAATTGAAGGATTTCTATCACGAAGAAGAGACTTCGTTTTTTGTCGCAATTCAATTAAATTTTCCATAGATTAGTCCTTTTAATTAATGATCTTTTGTGTTGTTTTAAAATGCAGTTTAACAAAACATTTTAGTTTATCTATTCCACCAGAAAAATAAATTTTCTTTGCGGCCTCTTCAACAACTGGATTAACTCCTTTTGCAATTGGAATTTTAACAGTTTTTTCTATTTTATCTAACTCTTCTAAAAAACGAGCTCTTGCAAGAATTGATGCTGCGGCAACTCCTATGTCGCGTTCTCCTTTTGGGGTTTGCAAAAGTTTAATTTGTTTTCCTTTTTCCATTAAGGCACTGTTTATTATAGTTTCATCGCCAAATTGATCTGCTATCGCATGCTCACACGTATT
This sequence comes from Clostridia bacterium, assembly GCA_036562685.1. Lineage (NCBI taxonomy): Bacteria > Bacillati > Bacillota > Clostridia > Clostridia bacterium. The sequence goes on from DATCJR010000045.1 coordinate 6,626, forward strand.
AATAGCAAGTAAGTTTTCGATTGCTCTGGCATGTCCCCATCCAAGCAGGCGATTTAAATTTTTCCCCATTTCTTCATATAAACTGTTATACCTTTCTGGTCCAATACATATTATTGAAAATTTATCTTTTCCTAATATTTCACGTATTTTTTGAGCCAAATCTAAATTTTTACTATCCGAATTATTTTTACTATCTCTAACACCTAATTCAGCAAGAATTTGTTCTTCATATTTAGAAACATATACTCCTGCAATAACTAAAGGGCCAAAATAATCTCCCTTACCAGATTCATCCGTACCAATATGACAATCTAATATGGGAATTTCTTTAATCTCATTGTTGCTTGTTGAAACAGAGGATTTATGTACAAGCATTTGTTCTTCGGAATATCCATTTTTAATTATCACATGGTAAGCCGTAGTAATAGCATCGCATACCGCTCCAATTTTCATTTCTGCTTGCTCAATAGTAATAAGATCTGAAATATCAGTATTCCTGGCTGGATCTGAATGCATTTCCAAACAGCGAATTCCTTCCCATGCCGCAATTAACGATTTATTGATTGCCCCATCCCTTCGTATATCTTTAATATACTTTGAAAACTTTTCGCCTCTAAGCCAATTTCCGATATTAGCAATTTCTGGATTTTTTTGATATTCTTCTAATGTAAACGCCCGTTTATCCATCATCATTTTTAATATAAACCCCTCAAAGGCTTTAGCAACAGGGTAAACTATAGGATTATACACAGGAAGTTCAATAGAATTTTCTTTGATTGCTTGCAAAAGACCAAATGCTGTTACTATTTGTTTTTTATCTGTTAAAGATAGATAGTCATAAGCATCTGTTGATAACGCCTTTTTTGCTTTATCGCAATATTCGTCAAACCCAATAATTTGTTCAATCGCTTTTTGAGTTTCCGCTTGTTTTTCTTTCGCAACATAAGTCAAGGCTTCTTCTTTGTTAGAAATTGGAGCATAAATATTTATAATTTCTTTTATCTTATCTACAAGTAAAGAATCAAGCCCTTGTAGTAACAATTTTCCTGAGTTAAACTGAGTAACTGTTATATGATAATTTTCTTCTGTTACATCTAAAATATAAGTAATTGTATCTTTTTTAGCTGGTTTCTCTGTAGTAACAAATGAACTTATGATTGCTTGTTTAATATCTAAAAATTTATCAGAATGGACAGTAAAACTAGCATAGATAGGAATGGACTCAATTCGTTTTTCTTGCATACACAAGTTTTCTAGAAAAGCAATTATTTCAGTGTTTTCTTTTTCAACATAAATTTTTGAAGTTTTAGACTTACTACAATAAAGTATTATTGCAGCGCCATTTTGGAAAATAAATTTTGTTCCATATTGAATTGATGTTTCTTTGAGAATGATAATACCCGCAGTACTCAAAGCATCCTTTAGTTTGCTTATGCCAATTGCTTCTTCATAACAATATTCATACGTTTTTCCCATAATCATTCTCCTTATCTTAATAGCTATTTCTAGGTTCAAGCCTTTTAAGCATTTAATCCTTTCGTAATCTCCGTAAAGAATTCCGTACTCCAAATGTCCAACTTTGTTTTGTCTTTAATAAAGGGGATTACGTCTTGTTTGGCTTGTTCGTAGTCGATTGCCGAGAAGCGTTCGTTCAGCATGGAAATCAGGGCTTCGCGGGTAAGGTTAAAATCCTTGTCGATAAACCCAGAGTCTACAAGCCGTGCTTTCAGGTGCGGCATATTGACTAAGACGTTTCGTGAGAGATAGAAAATATAGTCGTATAAGTCCCTGCCTTTGACACGGGTTTTCCACGCGCGGCAGATGACGGCGTGGAGTTTGCCGGCGAACAGCGAGGGCATATCGTACAGTTTTACTTGATAGGGCGACGGCAGCAGTCGGTACTTGTTTTCAAATGTCGCAAAAGCAGGGGGATTGGTATCGACCTCGAACTTAATCTTGATTACCTCGGACGGATTGATTTTCGTCGCGTTCTGCTCGTCGTTGTAAACGCTTAAAATGTGTTCCTTGGTGTTGCCTTTTAGGAAAGCCGATTTGATATTGGAATCCGCCGTCTTGATCTTTTCTTCCACCTTGAAGTTCAGCCCGACGGAATGCAGTTCGTTTTCTAAAATCGAAAAATATTTTTTTAGTTCAAAATCGGCGTCGGGTGCTATCAGCGAAAAGTCCAAGTCTTCGGAAAATCGGTCAAGTCCGTAAAATATACGTAATGCCGTCCCGCCGTAAAATGCGGCGTCTTTGAAAAAGCCCGCGCGGGAAAGTCCGCATAGCGCAACTTCCTGTATTACTTCGGTCAGTGCGTTCTTTTCGTCGATTTGCGACTGCGTGGGGTATAGGGCAAGCATTTGACTTAAAATTGTCTGCATTTATTTTCCTCCGTCGATCAGCTTTGCAAGATACTTGTGATTAGTCGATTTATAGAGTGGTGCAAGTTGTTTGATGTCTTCCAAGTTCAACTGCCAAAAGTCATTCTCATCGACGCGCAAATCGTCAAACAGTAACGCCCGCATTGCTTTGACCGAGCCGACGGGCGATATGGTGTATAGCTTGTCGCATAGCGCCTTTTCGGGCGTGGCAATTTGATAGGAATAACCGTTCTCTTCCCGAATTTCCACGCCAAAATGATAGACCGCGGCAGGCACGTCCCTGTATGTGAATACGCCGAACGCGTTGTCGTATTGTTTCGCCTTACCTTTGCGGAACGTTGCGGACGTGTAAGTGCGGAAAATCGCTTCGGGAATCAGCGAACACATCGATAGCACATAATCAAAAGAAAGATAGGACGGGCCGTATATTGCGCCCGCAAGATATTTGCCGTCCGCGCGCGCATCGGTTTCGTATAATCCGCGCGTGATTTGCGTCAATCGTCCCGATTGTACTTCGCGGCGAATCTTTCCTTTTACGTCGGTATAATCCTTGAATTGTAATGCCAAACTGTCAAACGTTAAAATCATTGTTTTCTCCTGTTGGTTTTATTATATCAAACTTTTCGGCGAAAATCAATACATTTTGAAAAATTGTTATAAATATTTTGCTAAAAAGTAAGAAAGGAGAAAGTATCGGGATTATTGACGCCTTTGTATTCGATAAATTTAAGGTGAAGAGCAATTTTTTCTTTGTATTTGTTTTTCTGAAATGTGCCGCAGGCAGGTCGGCTGATACTAATCAAAAACGCCCTCAAACTGCTTGAAGAAGTCTAAAAAAATTAAAATGGTGGTAAATGGTAGTAAAAGCGGCAAAAAACCGTTACTACCATTTTTCTTTGAATTGTGGTCAAATAATAAAAAACGGCGGAAAAGCACATGATACTGTGTATTTTTCGCCGTTTTTATCTTTTTAGAGCACTTTCTCTTTTTTGAGTGGAGCACGTCCTTGGTAAGGAGGAGGTCACGGGTTCAAGTCCCGTCATCAGCTCCAAAATGTTGAAGCCCTTTAGTTACAAATCTAAAGGGCTTTATTTTTTACAAACATGCTTTCATCTAAAATTGTATTACAAAAAGACAAAAGATCCTCTTTTGAATATTGATTTTTTCCTTCAAACCAACTAAAACCAATCATAGATATTCCGCCTGTAAAGAAATCCACCATAATGTCAATTGGGATAGTATAATCCTCTTTATATTTGTTTTTACTAATCAGATATCTAATGCTTCTTTTGATTGTTTGCGTGATTATTCTTACAAACTTCTCTGAACTGTTTTTCATAATGTTTTCAATTTTAGGTTTGTTTGAAAACAAAAAGTCAATTACACAATCAATCAAACTCATGTACATTTCTTTGGCTGTAGCAAAATGATATTTTTCAATGGATTTTGAAAATAATTCTTCTTGAATTTCATCAAGCGTATGATTTAATAAATCTTCTTTATCTTGAAAATGATTATAAAATGTTGCTCTATGCACCATTGCTTTTTCGCATATATCATTTACGCTTATTTTGTTGAAAGGCTTTTCTTCCATCAAATCAAATAGCGCGATTGATAACAATCTTTTTGTCCGTCTTATTCTCAAATCTTGCTTTTCGTCTTCCATTATTTTTCCTTTTTGACTATATGCTCTTAGACAATTTTTAGTTTTTGTCTAATATTTAATTAAATTAAATTTTTTGTTAATTTTAATTTATTGATTTTTTAGACAATATATCATATATTTTAATTACTGTCAATAAAGTATACACTTGTCGAAAAACACATAAAAAGGAGAGAACATGGCAGAAATTATAGTTGAACATTTAACAAAAGATTATGGTCATGGTCGCGGCGTTTTCGATGTTTCTTTTGAAGTTAACAAAGGTGAAGTCTTTGGTTTTTTGGGCCCTAATGGTGCTGGAAAATCCACAACAATAAGACATCTGATGGGCTTTTCAAAGCCAGATAGTGGGCGCACCAAGATATTCAATAAAGACACATTTGAAAACTACACAAAATTTATGGACAAGGTGGGATATTTGCCAGGTGAAATTGCACTTCCAGCAGGGCTCAAAGGCTATGAATTTATCGATATGATGAAGAAAATGAAGAAATGCAAAGATGACGAATGGATAAAGCATTTGATCAATCTTTTTGACCTTGACCCCAGCGGAGAGACCAAACGAATGAGTTTGGGTGATAAAAGAAAGCTGGCAGTGGTGGTTGCTTTTATGAACGATCCTGAAGTTTTGATTTTAGACGAACCGACAAGCGGACTCGACTTAAAAATGCAGCAACGCTTTGTTGAGTACATAAAAAAAGAAAAAGAGCGCGGCAAAACGATTTTGCTGTCAAGTCATATTTTTAGCGAAGTTGATGCCACTTGCGACAAAATTGCAATAATAAAAGACGGAAGAATTGTCTCGCAATTTATTGCAGATGATTTGAGACATAAGCAAGACAAGGTATATAAAATCTTATTTTGCGATCTTAAAAGCAAAGACGATTTTGTTAATCAAACAAATAACAGCAATATAACGCTGTTAGAAAATAATCAAAACGATGTTTTGATTTCAATCAACGATAAAGACATCAACAAACTTATTTCGCTTTTATCAAATTATGAAATTTCTGACTTTGAACACGTAAAGGAAACTTTGGAAGATTACTTTATGAGTTATTACAAGGAAGAAAAAGATTTTGGAGGAGCGTTATAATGGAAAACTTGATTGAAATTCAAAATCTGACAAAAGACTATGGAAATAATAAAGGCGTTTTTGATGTTAGTTTTGAACTAAAACGTGGAGAAATATTAGGTTTTGTCGGAAGCAACGGTGCAGGCAAAACTACAACAATACGAAATATTATGGGGTTTTTGACGCCTGACAGCGGATCAATTAAAATCTGCGGATTAGACGCTTACAAGGACAGTGAAAAAACCAAAAAATATATCGGTTATGTTCCAGGCGAAATTGCTTTTCCAGATCTAAAAACAGGAACAGAGTTTTTAAAATCTCAGGCGGAATTTTTGGGAGTCAAAGATTTGAGCCTTGCAAACTTTTTGATAGAAAAGTTACAGCTTGATCCAAGCGCCAATCTAAAGCGAATGAGCAAAGGCATGAAGCAAAAAACAGCACTTGTCGCTGCCCTTTTGTCTAATCCTGAGATTCTGATTTTGGACGAGCCGACTACAGGACTTGATCCGCTTATGCGTGTATCTTTCCTTGATATTCTGCTAGAAGAAAAAGCAAAAGGAAAAACTATTTTGATTAGTTCGCATCTGTATGAAGAACTTGAAAAAATTGCAGATAGAGTTGTTTTGATAGACAAAGGAAAAATTGTCAATATAACCGATATGAACGAAATCAAAAACAGACCAACAACTGATTTTAAGATTGAATTCAACAATGCTGCCGATTATAAGGATTTTTTGAAACTTGATTACAACTTTGTAAGAAAACAGGAGCAATACAATCAAGTTACGATAAAAATTTCAAAAACGGAAATTCAAAATTTGTTTAAAGATCTAAAAATGTTTGATGTCAAATTTATTTCAGAAGTCAAATATACACTTGAAAAACACTTCAATAAAATTATAAAGGAGTATATAAATGATTAGCAGACCTTTATTAAAACAATCTTGCAAAGCAAATGGCGTTATGTGGGGCATAATAACTTTTGCAGTTTGCTTTATGCTTTTTTGTGTAATGATTATTGCAGGAAGCGAGGACTTAACTAAAATAAAAAGTGCTGTTCAAAATACAATTATCCAAGGGGAAATAGAATCCTCAATTGAGCAAAGAGCACTTAATTATTACGAAATATCACTTTCCGGACTTGAGTATTTTGACAATGAATATAAAAATGAGTTTAATACTATTCAATCTTCACAAGAATTTCAAAATATATATGCTGCTTATGGTCAAGAAAAAGCTCAGCAATATCTAGTCAGCAATGCTTATGCAAACGCTGTATCAAAGCTTCAAAATTATGCAAAAAGTATCGCAGCTCAGAAAGGATATGAAGAAAACAGCGATGAAGCGCAAGAAATTTTGGGCTTGATAATGTATGTTTTCAATCCTATGACTGAAACTACGGGTGTCGATGGAAAATATATGTTTGACGACTTTTATGCTAATGTTTCAGAAAGCGCGCCTAGATATGATTTTATTAATATTATTCCTCAAACAGACGAACAAAGAGCTGCATACAGACAAGAATATGCTTTTAAAAATAGTTCAATATTTCTTGCCGGTAATATGACCGAAGAAGAAAATATTGATAAAGTCTTGAACGCGCTAAAAAGTTATGGGGTAACCAAAAAAATTTACAGTGAATTTGGTTTTGATGATTACACTAAGGTAAAAGTTATTGCACGTAATATGCTTATTAATTATAGAGCTAACTTATCATATAGATTAGAAAATATCAAAGACGGCGAAACAGTCGAAAGCATAAAGAAAGAACTAGCCAACAGTTTTACAAAGAGCATGCTCTCTCAACTTCCTCAAAAAGTTACCGATGCTCTTGAAGAAATCGGTCAAATGGATTTGTACGGTATTTTGGTCGGTTCTATTTTCTTTAAAATCGCTGGACTTTTACTCCCTATAATTTACTTAATTATGGCTTCTAACAACTTAATCGCAGGACAAGTTGATAGCGGTTCAATGGCTTATGTTCTATCCACTCCGACAAAAAGAAAGACTGTTATCGCTACCCAAATGTTATTTTTGGTTGGATCTCTTTTCTTGATGTTTGTTTGCACAAGCATATCAAGCGTTATATGTATGTCAATAGTCAACGTTGACACATCGCTTACAATAGGAAAACTGCTATTAATCAACTTAGGCGCGTTTATTGTAATGTTCGCTATGAGCGGAATTTGCTTCTTAGCTTCAAGCTGGTTTAATAGAACAAAACATTCAATGGCAATCGGCGGCGGTCTAAATATATTCTTCCTTGTCGCTACAATCTTAGGTTTGTTTGGCTCAAAAATTATTCCGCAAGTTATCAGAATGGATGCACTTAAATTGTTTAATTATGTTTCAATAATTTCTCTGTTTGATGTAATATCAATTTTGGACGGAACTTTTGCTTTCTTGTGGAAACTAGCTATATTGATTGTTATCGGAATTATATGTTACGCAATTTCATTTGTAAAATTTGACAAAAAAGATTTGCCTTTATAATTAAAAATAATGTTCTCTTATAAAAAGGTCATACTGAGCTGGTATGACCTTTTTTATCACTGGAGTATTCTCAGGAGCAATGGACAAAGGCAGCAGATTGCTTATCTAAAGGCTCTATCATAATTACAAACATCAAAAGAGTTTTTATGTCGTTTCTATTATCAATAAAATTATTTATTACATTATATAAACTTGGATCAAGCCTATTTTTTTTAATTGTTGTATTACAATCATATAATGAAGCTATTTTTATATCTCCTTTACAAAATAATGACTCTACTCCCTCATAAATCCTTATTGCTGTTGAACTTTCATCCAATTGATTAATGCTTGTTTTAAATTCAAAAATCCATATATCGTTATTTCTATAAAAAATAGAATCTATACCAAATTTTGCTTTTTCAATATCACTTCGTTGTAATAAGTATAGAGGCATTACATCGTATAATTCTTTTAATGCTTCAAAAGATAAGAAGTTCATAAAAATTCCATCATTTTTGACATAACCAGATCTTTTAGAAGAATTTTTAAGTCTTTCTAATTTTTCTTTTATTATATTTTTTAGAAAATCAATACTATCTTGATCTTGATCTCTTAGATAAGAAAGAATTTTATAATTTTGAGTTAACTCTTCAGCCATTAGTTCATGTATATCACCACAAAAAGAGAAGTTACAATAATTAAATTGTTGTAATTTGTGATTATTTATATTAATTTTATTATAATATCTTGTAAAACTCTTGTGCATTATATCTTCCTTATCATCGGTTCTTATATTTTTAAAAAATGAATTAGTTGAAATTTGTTTCTTAAACATTATAGCTTGACGCTTTTTTAAACTATTTTTGTAAAAGACTTGTTAAGTTTATTATATCATTTTATATATTTGATTTCAATATGGTAATACATAAAATCAATCATTGAAAATAATTATAATCTTTTAAATAAAAGAAAATCCAATATAATATTGTATTTGTCAAATAAATAAACATACTGAAAATTAAAAATTTTAATTTAATTATATTAAAATTAAATTCATTTTCTGTTTAAAGCCCTATTCATTCGCCCTTATAATTACATATTAACAAATATAATAATCAAAATAATCAACAAACTATATTTTTAGCTCTTGCTTTATATTATAAAAATCTTTCCATGGGTTTTCTTGCTTAATTTTGTCTAATGCTTTTTGCATATCTATACCATTTGGGTCTACAGTGTCAAGC
>DATCJR010000046.1 GCA_036562685.1 Clostridia bacterium
GACCTTTTAAATTGATTGGCGAAAAATCTTTTATAAAAAACTGTAAGCCATTTTTTGATTATTTCATCTGAGTACAATTCTTTAAAAGCATATTTTGCAAGTCTGAATATTTTTTTAGGACCAAATCCAAAGCGCACTGCATAATACAAGAAAAAGTCATGAAGCTCATACGGTCCAATAATCTCTTCAGTCTTTTGAGATATTTTATCAGAATCTGACGGAATTAATTCGGGACTTATAGGTGTGTTTAAAATATCTTTTAGTACCTCAGATTTTTTAGTGCCTTCAGATTTCGTAGCTTCAAACCAAACAAGATGCCTTACTAAGGTTTTGGGTATCGAACAGTTAACCCCATACATTGACATATGATCTCCACCGTATGTCGTAAAGCCTAAAGCAAGTTCGGACAAATCACCTGTTCCAACCATAAGCGCATTGATGTTATTGGCAATGTCCATTAAAATTTGCGTTCTTTCACGGGCTTGAGCATTTTCATAAGCCAAGCCAAAGTTATTAATATCATTTCCTATATCGTCCATATGCTGTTCTATAGCTTTTTTTATAGGAATTTCCAAAAATGTTATACCCTCTAATGTCGCTAAAAGTCTGGAGTTATTTTTGGTACGTGAAGAATTGGCAACAGAAGGCATAGAAACCGCAATAATATCCTTTTTATCTAGTCCCATTATTTCAAACGCTTTTATTGAGACTATTAACGCAAGAGTTGAGTCAAGACCGCCTGACAAGCCTATAATGACTTTTTTTATTCCGGTTGCCTGAAGCCGCGTAACAAGTCCGTATGCCTGAATATTGAGTATAGTTTCGCATCGTTTGGATATTTCGGCTTGGTCTTTAGGAATAAAAGGATTTTGAGATATTTCTCGTGTTAGTTCTGTATGTTTTTTTTTTAGAAAAAACGGAATTTTCTTAATGTCAGTGTCATCTTTTATAAACTTCATTCTAAGCCTTTCATTGCTTAGTTTATCAATGTCAATTTCAGTAACAGTAAGTCCTGTATAAAAAAGAGATGATTCTTGTAAGATTGTGCCATTTTCGGCTATTATATTATGACCTGCAAAAACCATATCTGTTGATGATTCTCCGCTGCCTGCATCCGAATAAATATAACCGCAAACACCTCTTCCTGATTGAGAAGCAACAAGAAGTTTGCGATAATCTGCCTTGCCTATTATTTCATTTGAAGCGGAAAGATTAGCAATTATTGTAGCCCCTGCTTTTATATACTTAATTGAAGGGGGCTCTATTACCCACAAATCCTCGCAAATTTCAACTCCCAAAGAAAAATTCTTAATCTCGTTATGAACAAAGATTTGCTTATTGCTCAAAAGAACATCTTGACCAAATATATTGACAGTACAATCTATTTCGCCGCCTGTAAAATAACGAAGCTCATAAAATTCAGCATAATTAGGAATGTGTTTTTTGGGTACCAAACCTAATAATTTGCCTTGTGAAATTACAGCTGCGCAATTATACAGTTTTTCATCAAAAGCTATAGGCAATCCTATACATATAATCATTTCGGCATTTTGAGATGCCTCAATGATTTTTTCCAAAGACTGTTTTGCACTTTCTTGCAACGCTTGTTGCAAAAACAGATCTCCACAGGTATAACCTGTAATGCAAAGCTCAGGAAAAACAACAATGTCAACTCCTAAGTTTTGAGCTTGATTGATTAATTTTATTATTTCTTCTGTGTTATTAATACAATCAGCAGTAACTATCTTTGGTGTTGCTGCAGCAACTTTTATAAAACCATCATTCATAATAATTATTCTTTATTTTTTATCGTTTAGCTCATTAATTAAAACAGGTGAAAAACCAAGTGCCTGATCAACAGGTAAAGAAAATACTATACCTTTTGATTCTTCATCTTGATTTACCTGATCTAAAATTGCCTTCATAATGTCTGATTTCTTTTCTTGAGACGCTACTATCAAAAGCACTTCTTTTTCTGCATGTAAAGAAATACCAAAAAATTTTGCAGTATCTTCTTTAACAGTTCCATTTCCTGTTAAAATAGTACCGCCGGTAGCACCTGCTTTTTTTGCCGCTGCCATAGCATCATCAGCAAAACCTCTATTAATAATCGTAATAATCAATGCTAATTGAGACATTTGTTGTTCTCCTCTTATAAATTTTCAGTATACTGTTTAAGTTTGTTTAATCCGCCTATACTGTTAACAGGAACAGTAAAAGCTACACCTTGCGCTGGTGTTTCAATACCAAATCTTGTCTTTAATTCTTCAAAAATATCTTTTACTTTTTCATCATTAACAACACTAACAATGATATCTTTTTCACTTTCTCCCAAGCCCAAATATTCCAAAATATCACTATTGGCTGTTCCGCGACCCAAAAATATAACATGGAAATGCAAACCCTTGTCGTCTAGCATATCTGTAATCTTAGAGCCTTTTTTTCGGTCAACGATAATAAAAAGCATATAAAGCTTTAATTTTTCTTCCATACTAATCTCCGATTTCAATAATTTGTTCGTCAAGTTTATTATGCTTTGATTTTTTACGATGTTTTATCTTCTTTGTTCTTGACTTCAGTTTATATATTAAACCAACAAGCTGAATAGTCAATATAGGCGTCATCGCTATAATACCTATTGCGCCTAATCCGTCTTGCATCATATTGCCTCCAACAGCAGTACAAACACCTATCGAAAACGGAACAATAAACGCTCCTGACATCGTACCAGCCGCAACTCCGCCCGAATCAAATGCTATTGACGTAAATATATTAGGCACAAAAAATCCTAATATAATCGCCAACCCAAAACCCGGTATTAAAAAGTACAGAATGTTAATATGATATAAAACTCTTACCATGTTAAGAGCAACTGATATTCCCTCTCCCAAAGCAAGGCTTATAAACATAGTCTTTTTGGGTATTGCTCCGCCTGTAATTTCTTCAACCTGATTATTAAGTATATGAACTGCTGGCTCTGCTAAAATTATAGCTAAACCTATTATAAATCCTATTATAATCAAAATCCAGTTATAATCAATTGCTCCCAAGCTTTCCCCAAAAAACCTTCCTGCGGGAACAAATCCAGCGTTAGCTCCAGTCAAAAACAAAACTATTCCAAAATAGGTATATAGAATACCTACAATTAACTTAACTATTCTACGCTTAGTTATTTTTCTTTTAATTAATTGATATACGGTAAAGAACACCAAAATAGGAATTAAAGATATAAAGACTTCGAGCATGTAAGAAGGCAATTTCATAAAAAATGAACCCAACACGCTCCAAAATCCGCCACCTATTGTTTGAACTACATCTTCCGTATAACCAAAGTCATAGAAAAAACCAAGCAATAAGACAGAAAATATCGGACCTATTGAACATATGCCTATAAGTCCAAAGCTGTCTTCTTCAGTATTTTTAGAACCGCTTATAGAAGCCAAACCTGCTCCAAGCGCCATGATAAACGGAACGGTTATAGGACCTGTAGTCGCACCGCTAGCATCAAATGCAATTGGAATAAAATTTTTATTGGCAAAAATCGTCAATAAAAATATCAACCCATAAGAAATGCTCAGGATATATTTTATTTTTAACTTGAACACAAGTTTTAATAATGCCATTACCAAGAACATTCCAACACCAAAGCCGACTACAAACACAAATGTGAACACCTCTATTGATGATGAGGTTACTTGCATTGCAAGCACATGAAGGTCAAGTTCGGCCACAGTAACAAGAATTCCTATCAAAAAGCAGATTAGAATAGCAAGTGTTCTTTTGTTAATTTTGGTAATTCCTTCACCTAGCATTTCTCCCATAGGAAGCATACCCATGTCTGTTCCAAGAGAAAAAAGAAAAAATCCAACACAAAGGAAAAAAACACCTATCAATAATGCATAAAACATATCCATAGGCATTTCTTTAACAAAAAACACCTTCAACAAAACTACAATTGCAGTAATAGGCAAAACAGAAACTAAAGTCTCTTTAATTTTTTCAGCAATAACACTTTTCAAGTCTCACACCTTATTATTTATATTTTTGTAGTAATTATAATTTAAGTTAATAATCTTTGTCAAAAACTCTTTCTAACTTTCTAATTCAACTATCATATTATCATCTTTATGAGCTTTTTGTGCTTTTTTCTTATGAGATTTTATCTTATAAATCAATCCCATAATTTGAATAGTGATAATCGGCATCATTGTTACAAAAGCAATTGCGCCGAAAGAATTTATCATTGACCCTGGACCGTCATATAAATATACTCCCATTGTCAATGGGACTATAAAAGTTGCTGCCATAACTCCTGATGCGACTGTACCTGAGTCAAACGCAAGTGCGGTAAAGACTTCGGGAACAACAAAAGATAAAGATACAGCCAAAACATATCCAGGAATAAGGAAAAATAAAATATTGACATGATACAAAGCTCTTATAATTGAAAGCGAAATAGCCAATCCTATTCCTACAGCAAGGCTAAAAAACAAAACTTTTTCCGAAATTGCACCGCCTGTAATTTCTTCAACCTGCTTTTTGAGAACATGGACAGCGGGTTCTGCTGCAATTATCAAAACGCCGATTACAAATCCTATTGGAATCAAAATCCAGTTATACTTCAATGCAGCAAGATGCTTTCCGAAATATTGTCCCATTGGTATAAAACCAATGTTAGCTCCTGTAGAAAATATTGTGATACCTATATATGTATATAACATTCCAACTATAAGTTTTTTGACTTGTCTATGAGAAATGTTTCTATAAATAAGTTTATATAAAGTAAATAAAATCAAAATAGGACTTAATGCTAATGCTACATTTAACATAGTTTTAGGCAATTCTCTTAAAAACAAACCAGGTATTTGAGACATTTCTATGCTTACGTATTCATCTAGTCTTATCAAATAATCGCCTGAATTAGAAAATAGGCCCAAAATTAAAACAGATAATACAGGTCCTATTGCACAAATTCCAAGCAATCCAAAGCTGTCACTTTCTGATGTTTTTCCGCCTTTAACTGCAGCAAGACCAGCACCAAAAGACATTATAAACGGAACAGAAATAGGCCCTGTAGTAGCACCAGCAGCATCAAAAGCTATTGAAATAAAGTTGCTTTGCTGATCCAAAATCATAATTAAAATTATTAAAAAATAAGAAACCGCAAGAATATATTTGATTTTAATTTTGAAAACCGTTCTTAAAAGACCAATAATCAAAAAGATACCTATGCCTATGCCTACAGTTAGCACTAAAAGATTACTTTTAACTTTAGGAATCTGATCGGCAAATATATGCAAATTAGGCTCAGCAATTGAAATTACTAATCCTATAATAAAGCAAATAAATATTGTGAGTATTATTTTTTGACTTTTTGTAACGTCTTTACTTAGCATTTGACCGATAGGAACCATAGCTGTATCTGTTCCCAACGAAAACAAAAACATACCTATCATCAATAAAAACATTCCAACCAAAAAGATCACAAACAAATCCCATGGCATTTCCTGCAAAAAAATTAATTTGATTACAGTCAATAGTATGGATATTGGTAAAACTGCCGTTATGGTTTCTTTGATCTTAGGAAGGATTGTTTTTTTCATATGCATTTACCACTTTAATTTTTATTTTTAAAAAAGCATAAGCAAAAATTAGGCTTACTTCATTATACTTGAAATGAGTCTAATATTCAAAATGAATAGTATCAAATAATTTTCACATTATTGATAAGATTTTTCTAATGAATATAAAAAGCATTTATACTTGTGTAAATTGCCTTTATATATAATCTTATCGGACAAAGCATCCAAAAATGTTTGAGGTCTTATAGCTCCAATTGGAATTTTAAAATCCAAAACATTGTTTGAATACAAAATATAATAAACAAATTCAGAACAAGCAAAACGGTTTTTGCTGCGTTTTACAGAAGAAAACAAATGGTTATAAAGTGTTCTGTAATTATATTTATATTTCTTTTTGTTAGCTACAAAATATTCAAGACTCTTTTTAATATTTTCATATTGCTCATTCGTTACATCTAATTCCAAAACAACGCAAGGAACATTAGGTGAAAACATATAAACGCCATAATTTATATGTTCTTCAGTAAATCCGCCCAAAAAAGGATTATATGTCCTTTTTCTGCCAAAGCTGTACATCTTATCAAGACTTTTGTCTAAAGAAATAGAAGAATGAGTATATTTATCTCCTGTAAAAATAGATATTATGCGTGAAAAAATTGAAGTTGTTTTTGTCAACAAAATATATATCTTTTTAGTTTCTTTTGAATCTATACTCATAAATCCCTTTTCAAGTAATTAGCTTTTTTTTAAAACATTTAAGTGATTTTTTTATATGTATATATGTTATGATATCATTTTTTACGTAAGATGCAATAATTTTTATTAAAATTCTAATAATATTATAGGAGGAAA
>DATCJR010000047.1 GCA_036562685.1 Clostridia bacterium
TTTGGAGCCTGAAAACAAGCAGTTATTGTTAGATGTCGCTTCAGGCGTAACAGGCAATGGTCATGTCGGACCTACTGTATATACCTATAACGATGAATGGTTTACCGAATTCTTTACTGGTGCTGCCTCAAAGTTATGGGACACATCATCAGGTTATACCGTTGATAAATACGTCACCGAATATGCACCAAAAGCTCAATCCAAACTCGACGAGGCAATCAGGCTAGAACAAGAACAAAAGCAATAATAATTTTTAAGATGGCGGTGGCAGGAAAAACAACGCCGCCATCTTAAATATAAAACTAATGACCAAAAAAAGAGGATTAGGAAATGAATGATACAGCTTTAGTTGAAACATCAAAGAATACCAAGAAAAAGAAAATATCGTCCGAAAATCTTTGGGGCTGGCTTTTTATTGCTTTGCCTGTTTTTGGAACTTCGTTTTTTGTATTTTTCCCGTTGCTTATGGCAATTTATGCTTCCTTTACCTCTTGGTCGGCAATGGTTCCTTTGTTTGATGCCAAATTCGTCAATTTTGATAATTACATCAAGTTCTTTACTGATGAACACATAAGAGAAACGCTTTTTAACACAGTGTTTTATATGATTGGTATTCCGATAAACGTAATTTTATCGCTTTTGCTTGCTATTTGCATGAACAGACCTATAAAGTTTGCCAATACATTCAGGGTTATATTTTATATTCCTGTAGTAGCAAGCGTAGTATCAATCACATTGCTGTTTTCTAGATTGTTTGATATTAACGGTGTGGTCAACAGATTTTTAAGAATATTCGGAATGAGCGAAATAAAGTGGAGCAACGGTCCTGCCTGGCTTAAGAAAATAACTATAACTATTATGCTGGTCTGGAAAGGTTTAGGCGGTTCGATATTGCTGTTTATAGCAGGACTTCAAGGCGTCAACAAAAATTACTTCGAGGCAGCCAAGCTAGACGGAGCGGGAGATGTCAAAATATTTTTCAAAATAACTTTGCCTCAATTATACCCAGTAATCTTTTATATTGTAATTACTTTGTTTATCGGCGGAGCTCAGATTTATACAGAACCGGCTTTGTTCTATCCAAATGCAGGATATGATGTAATGCCTTTGGTTTTGTACCTGTACAATCAGCAGTTTGCCTATAAAGCTGGCTATTCTGCAGCAATAGGTATAATGCTTGGAATAATGGTATTTATAGTAACCGCAATACAGTTTTATATCAATAAAAGAAAAAGCGAAAATTAAGGCGATTTTGCCTTTGTAGATAGATTGGAGAAAATATCATGGTAGAGCAAAATATTATTGACAGCTATGACAAAAAAATAAAAAAGTCGTCGATTAAGGCCAAAAGAAAAATATCAAACGCTATTGCTTACATAGTGTTGATTTTGGGGTCGTTTTTGATGATATATCCTTTCGTTTGGATGTTGTCAGCATCGTTTTCTACCAAACAATATGTTTTACAGACGGTATTTTTGCCCATAGAGTGGGATTTTACAAACTATTCAAAAATTATATCTGCGCTAGGTTCTCCTTACGGACCAGGTTATTGGAGATCACTTTTAAATACAGTATTGTATTCAACTTTGCCCGTAGTTATATGTTCGATTGTATCGGCTATGGCGGCATTTGCTTTTGCCAAAATCAAATTTAAGGGCAGAGATGTGATGTTTATGGTATTGCTTGCTGCATTGATGATACCTTTCCCTGCGATAATGATGCAGCAGACATATTTGTATTCCAAACTTGACTGGCTGACAGGACCGTGGGCTATGATTGTTCCCAAGTTTTTCGGAAATATGATGATTATATTTTTTATAAGGCAATACCTTTTGGGAATGCCGGATTCTTTGATAGAATCTGCTCGCATAGACGGCGCTAATTATTTTAAAGTGTTTATATCAATAGTTATGCCTTTGGCGATGCCTGCTGTGATAGCTCAAGGATTGCTAAACTTCATGGGTACATGGAATGATTACTTGGGACCCTTGCTTTTTGTACAGTTAAGAGACTGGTATCCGCTGACTGTATCTTTGGCAAAATACAATGCGGGAATTCATGCTCAGCACCAGATCGTAATGGCAGGATCAGTATTGGCGCTTGTACCTATTCTTATAATCTTTGGCTTGTTCCAGAAAATGATTATAGAATCCGTAATGCTAGCAGGCGTAAAAGAATAATCAAACAGGAGGGAGAATGCTGATGAAAAAGATATTGTATGTGATTTTGAGCTTAATATTGATAACGACATCAATATGCGTTGCAGGCTGTAACAACAGCAATGTGACAGACCTGGTTATCAAGTCCGAAAAAGCACCGATTATCTGGGAAGATGAAACTTATACTTTGGAAATAGACTATCCCAAAAATTATCAAGGCTTAAGAATTGTTAAGGGTGATGAAAATATTGCAACTCTTTCGTCTATAAGCAATAAAAAGTTCTTGATAAAACCCAAGCAAGGCGGCAATTATTTCGTAAAAATATATAAAGATAAAGAACTAAAGGAAATTATAAAAGTAACGATAAAAGGCTTTTATCCTTCTGACCCCAATTTTAACGAACTGGGTACGCGTACTTCAGATTATGTCAACTGGACAGAATTTGGAGCGCATGACCCTTCGTTTATAGAAGTTGACGGAAAATATTATGCTTTTTCTACTGATGTCAACGGAACAAGGTCAGGCTATCAGATAAGAGTTTCTGATGATTTGTTGCATTGGCGTTATGAACAAACAGCCATTGCTCCGGACGATATGCAGCCCAATGATTATATTGCAGGCAAAGGAGAATTTCAAGAGGCATGGGATTGGTGCAAAACAGCGCCCGAAGAATCCAATCAGATAGTAACAAGTACAAGCGGAACATTTTCATTCTGGGCACCTGACATTATCAAGGGAAATGACGGAAAGTTTTGGCTTTATTATTCTATGACTGGATATTTTGGCGGATCTAGAAGCTGTATTGGTTTGGCTAAAGCCGATAATGTTTTGGGACCTTATAAGCATGACAGTATTATCATAAAATCCCC
>DATCJR010000048.1 GCA_036562685.1 Clostridia bacterium
AGTCATGAAACGGTTTTTTGCCAAGAACTCCATCATTTCTGTTTGGGAATTAATTTGGCCGCCTTCCATATAATTGACATTATAAAAATATATATCAAGATTGCGTTTTGCCGTAACTTTGGGATCTAGATTTCTAATCGCCCCAGCTGCGGCGTTTCTTGGATTTTTTAATACTTCTGTCGCTGTTTTGTTATATTCATTAAATACAGAAGTTCTCATTATACCTTCGCCTTGAACTTCTATAAGACCTTCATAATTAATTCTCAAAGGAAAACTCTTAATGGTCCTTACCTGTTGGGTAACATCTTCGCCCACCTCTCCGTTGCCTCTTGTGGTGGCTCTAACAAACAGTCCATTATTATATGTCAAACATAATGTTAGTCCGTCGAGCTTATGCTCAACGGTAAGAACAGGTTCTTTACCTTTCAAAGATTTTACAAGTCTAGAATACCAGCTTTTTAATTCGTCTTTTGATTGTACTTTATCTAGAGAGTAAAGTTTGGCTATATGTTTGTGTGTTCCAAATTTTGAAATAGGTTCTCCGCCTATTCTTCTAGTAGGCGAATCTTCCAAAACAGTGCCTGTTTCTCGCTCCAGTTTTACCAACTGGTCGTATAAAGCATCGTATTCCTTATCACTGATTATAGGATCATCAAGAACATAATAATGATAAGCATATAGATTGAGCTTATCAACAAGCTCTTTCATTTCATTATTCATTGATAATCTCCAATGGCGCAATAGCCAAAATAAGATTTTTTATTCCAACCTGCTCAAAATCAATCTTCGCCATAGCGTTATTACCTTCGCCATTAATACTCAAAATAGTACCTATACCATAAGCTCTGTGCTTTACCTTAACACCCTGTGCATAATTTTTGTCAACAGCCACAGTATTTATCTTTGAAGGCTGTTTATGCACAGTAGGCACATAATCTGTTTGAGTATTTATTGTAGCATTAATCTTATATTGATTATTATCAGTTTTTGAATAATTTTGTCTGTACGCGGTAAAATTATCTTTTCTTGTTTTTTGCTCTTCTTCATCAATAATTTCATCTAAAAAGCGTGATTGAAAGTGATCTTCTCTATTTCCATATAGATATCTTACCCTGCAATGAGTCATAAAAAGTCTTTTTTGAGCACGAGTCATTGCAACATACATTAGTCGTCTTTCTTCTTCTACATCGTTATATCCACTTGCTCTCATAACCGGGAATATTCCTTCTTCTAGTCCAGTGATAAAGACGACTGGAAATTCAAGACCTTTTACAGAGTGTATTGTTGCCAAAGTTACTTTATTATTTACTTCGTCATAAGTATCAATATCAGACTGCAAGCTTATAGAAGTCAAATAATCATTCAAGTCATCAGTTTCATTTTCTTCTACAAACTTAGCAATAGAATTGAGCAATTCATTAATATTAAGTTTACGGTTATAATTTTCTTCGTTATCTTCACTATATACTTGCCAAATTCCTGTTTCTTCAACCACAAATTCAGCAGTCTTTTGCAAACCGTTTTCATTATAATAGCTAATAATCTTTTTTAACAGCTCGCCAAAAGGTCTAAGTTTCTTAATAAGCTGGTTAGGCAAATCCTGATTTTCCAAATCTATCAAAGCATTGCGCATACTGATGTTTTGAATATCACAATAATTTTGAAGCTGCTTTACTGTGCTGTCACCCAATCCGCGTTTAGGGAAATTAATAATTCGCAAAATTGCGCCATTATCATTAGGATTGGCAATAACAGTCAAATACGCCAAAATATCCTTAATTTCTTTTCTGTCATAGAATTTTATAGTTCCATAGACATCATAAGGAATATTATAGTTCATCAACTTTTCTTCGAAGTTTCTTGTCAATGCGTTAAGTCGTACCAATATAGCAATATCATTGTATTTATATCCAGCATAATCTACCAAACTCTTAATTGTGCTAGCGATATACTCGCCTTCTTCACTTTCATTAAAGGCCGTATATTTTTCTATCCTTACGCCTTCTTCATTTTCTGTCCATAGATTTTTAGTGATTCTGTTGGTATTATACGATATAAGATTATTGGCAGCTTTTAGTATCTTTTTGGTTGAGCGATAGTTCTGCTCTAGTTTGAATATTTTGGCATCATAATCTTTTATAAAATCTCTGATATTACTTATATTAGCACCGCGCCAACCATAAATGCTCTGGTCCTCATCTCCAACTATGAATATGTTTTTATGATAACTGCCTAAAAGTTTCACTAACTCATATTGAATTTTGTTAGTATCCTGAAATTCATCAACACTGATATATTCAAATCTTTTTGAATAATGCTCTAAAACATCTTGATTGGTTGAAAGCAATAATCTTGTTTTGATTAATAGGTCGTCAAAATCCAAGGCGTTATTTTTTTTGAGATGATTTTCATAAGCCTCATATACTTCATAAATTAAGTCAAAGTTGGATATATCTCTATATTCCAAAGCAAAGTCTTCTAATGAAAGACCATCATTTTTAGATTCCGAAATAAGATATCTTATTGTCTTTAAATATTTATCAGGATCGATTTCTTTATCTTTTAAAATGCTTTTTATAACTCTGCTTTGTTCAGCTTCATCATAAATAGAAAAATTCTTATTATATCCTTCCAGCTTATCAATATTTTCTCTTAATATACGTGTACATAATGCATGAAAAGTCATTACCCACATATATTTTATGTCATGTATCAAGCCGGAAAGTCTAGTCTTCATTTCGTTGGCTGCCTTATTGGTAAAGGTAATAGCCAAGATATTATAGGGACTTACTCCCTGTTCAATTATATATGCGATTCTATATGTCAAAAGCCGTGTCTTGCCGCTACCTGCTCCTGCTGTAACAAGAACCGCACCCTTAGTGCATTGTGCGGCTTGTCTTTGTTCGTTATTAAGTACTGACCAATCCACAGCTTACTTGCCTTTAAGCCGTTGAATAGCTCTTTTATAACCGTTTTCGCCATAGTTCAAGCATTTATGTACACGGCTGATAGTTGCAGCGCTTGCTCCGGTTTCTTCGGTTATAGCAGTATAGATTTTACCCTCGTCCAACATAAGGGCAATTTCAAATCGTTGTATCATTGCATGTATTTCAGCAACGGTACACAAATCTTCAAAAAAATCATAACATTCATCAATTGTTTTTAATGACAAAATTGCTTCAAATAGTTTGTCTGCTTGAGGAGATTTAAATTTGTTTGATGACATTTGTTTTTTACCTCTTTAAAGTATTTTAGCAAAAAAGTGCATATCAGTCTAGCATAAAAAGATCATTTTTCTCATTCGTATTTATTATGCCCTTCAGTAAAAATAGGCATAAAAAAACAATCCGACTAAGGATTGCAATTTTTTATTTTTTATCGATCGGCTAATTTGTTAAGCAATATATTCATTTTGGTAACAGTGTCATCGCTGATAACATGTTCAATTTTGCATGCTTCAACTTCGGCAGTTACTTCATCAACACCTAAAACTTTAATCAAAAAAGCCTTAATATTAGTATGTTTAGTCAATACATATTCAGCCCTGCGTTCACCAGCTGGAGTTAATTCAACAAGACCGTATCTTTCTTGATTAACCAATCCTTTTTCTTTTAATAAAGCTATTGCATTATTAACACTCGGCTTTGCTATTCCTAACTCTACCGCAATATCGGTAACTCTTACGCTAGAATTAAGTCTTCTTAGGTTATATATAGCCTCTAAATAATCCTCTAGTGATGGGGATATTTTTTTATCAAAACCTTTATTCATTATATCGATATAATAATATAATATTCAAAAAAAGTCAAGTTGACTATAAATTACAGCAAAACTTTTATTCTGACCTTCTTTTTTGAATCTTATATACCATATTTCGTACTACACGTTTGGGAAGTAATTTAACGCCTATTGTTGCGATCTTGTTAAAGAATCCTGGAACAGCTATAACCTTTCCTTTTTGCATCTTTTTATATGCAAACATAGCAACACTTTGCGCACTTGCAACTTGAAGATTAACAAACAATCCTGACATTCCCAAATTAGCGGCTTCAGTAAAATTGGTTTTTGTAGGTCCAGGGCAAACAGCAGTAACTGTAACTCCTGAATTTTTAAGTTCGCGGGAAATGGCTTCTGAAAAAGACAATACATAGGCTTTTGACGCATAATATACTGCCATCAAAGGACCAGGCTGAAAACTTCCTAACGACGCAATATTTAAAATCTTGCCGCTTTTATTTTTTATCATATCGGGCAAAAACAAACGAGTCATTTTGGTCAAAGCATTAATATTGAGTTCTATCATATTGGATAATTTATTCAAATCCGCATTATAAAACTCTCCAAAATCACCAAATCCAGCATTATTAACCAAGACATTAATTTTGATATTTGCGTTTTCAAGCTCACCAAAAATCTCGTTTGGACTTTCAACTGCGGACAAATCTTTTACAATATTATAGACTTTAATATTATGTTGATTTTCTAGAGTGTTTTTTAATTCGTTTAATTTATCACCACTTCTTGCAACCAATACAAGATCATAACCGTTCATTGCAAAAATCTTGGCAAGCTCATATCCTATACCGCTGCTGGCACCTGTAATTAATGCTGTTTTGTTCATATTTTTGCACCTCTTATTTATTATGATAAGATTATTTAATTTTAAAGTCAACCTAATAAAAATAAGGGTTTGTAATTGCTCTACAAACCCTGATTAATAACATTTTTAGCCTTTTATTGAAGCGACCTTAGAATTTCGTTCATAAACTTTAATAAGTTTTGGACGCGTATATCTCTGAATCAAAATAGGCAAAATCTGCAAAAAGCAATTAACTATTGCCACAGGCAAAGCAAAAGAAAGCATAAATTTAGGCGAAAATACAAAAATAACAGCAAAACCTAATACTGCAGAAAGAAAATGCAATACCTCGGCATAGCATGTTTCTACCATAAATTTGAAGATATATTCATTATTGCCAATATCAGCTATTTTATCTTTTTTGAAATTACAAAGCTGTCCCATTTCGGGAATTTTGTCTTTCCATTTTCTTATGCCTATTTTTTCGTATAGGCCTCTTTCAAAATTCCATACCTTATATATCTTGTTAAATGGATTAAACCATTTCTCTGGCAATTTATGTATTATAAAAGCTACAACTGCATCTATAAGAAACTCTATAACCGCACCTGCAAATGCCAAAAAAATAATATATGGAATGCTCAAGTTAAATAAGCCCATAGTAAAAATGATATTAAAAACAGATATCAATACTATGCTTGAAAATATTATAAAAAGATAAATAAACACTCAACATTTTTCCTTTGTATTAATCTTTGGTATTATATTCTACTTTTTTTCCATAAACCTCAAAATATTTGTTACAGCACATTTCATAATTCCTGTTTTTCATATATTCAATGTTTTCTTTATTATCTAGCTCTTTTTTGGGATAAATCGGCTCCATTATGTGCAGAGTAAAATATTTATCCTCCATTCCGTTTTCGTCAAATTTCCCGGAGTTTCTGAATGTAATAAACATTGGTATTATAGGTACATTATGCTTTACTGCGTAATGAAAGGCTCCGTTTTTATATGGTCTGGGCTTATCATACATGTACCACATGGCTTGCTCAGGATAAAATAAAATATAATAATTCTTTTTAAGCAAGTATTCAAAAGCGCGGTTAAACCTTTTCATGTCCTCATATTTTGAACTAAACGGCATCAAACCACCAGCACGCATCATCTCGCCTAAAAATCCTTTTCTATTATTAAACTCGGCAGCCGTAATTCTTAACTTATGTCCCCTTAAACCGTATTTAGCCACAAGGCAATCATACATAAAAATATGATTGCATGTGACTACTGCGGATTTTATACCTTTTAGATTTTCTCTTCCCAAAACTATCGTTTTAGTAACTTTTTTGTTAAGCCGTAAAGTAAAAGGTTTTACTATAAATGTGTTTTGGAAAAAAATCTTTATTCTTTCAAAACCTTTCTTTATATAACTAAATTTCTCTATAGGTAAAATAATATCATAATCAATAGGATTTAGATGCTGGTCAAATTGACCGTTAGCTTCTAATTCTTTGATCTTTTCTTGCACATCTAATCTTGCGGCAGGCATGCCACTTCTCCTTCATCATCTGAAATAGGTTCAACCATTGGTTCAGCATTTTGGGCAGGTGCCATTTTATAATCAATTCTGTCAATAACTTCCCACCCTCTGTTGCTTGAGAAGAATAATGCCTTGGCGATGATAGGAATATAGCCCATATAAAAGACAGGATGAACAAACAACAACACAATCTTTTTAAATATAGATATAGGCATATTCTTTCTTTCTACTATAAGACAGAACAGCGTTAAAATCAAGAAAGAAACATAAATTATTCCTATAGCTATGCCGCTAAATATCAGCGATCTTAACCATAAAGGATTTTTCAAAATAAATAAGACAACTGCTGTAATAAACTGCAATATAGAGAACACTACACATGTACCTATATAATAGAATACAGGCCACAAAGCTAAAACGTAATATTTGTTTCGCTTATCCTCTTTGGTTACAGCTGCTCTTTTTACACGCTTAGCATATAACCTTTTGCTGTCAACAACGCCAGTCAACCATCTTCTTCTTCTCTTATTAGTTATTTTTAGACTAGTTGATTCTTCCATATACAAA
Organism: Clostridia bacterium; assembly: GCA_036562685.1. Taxonomy (NCBI): domain Bacteria; kingdom Bacillati; phylum Bacillota; class Clostridia; species Clostridia bacterium. Next base: position 6,687 of record DATCJR010000048.1, read on the forward strand.
ATTGCATAAGAATAATAAAATGTGCTTATTCTTTTTACCATGCAATCAAACATCAATTCAATGTCTTCGGTAAGAGTTTGTCTATACGGCCAGCCGCCAAGCATTTTGACAACATCGCTTCTTAGCATAATGCCTGTACCAATAGTCATGCCTGTTATGCCCTTATCAGATTTGTATCTGTTACCCATGTCGTCAATGATTGTCCAAATAAGTCCATTACAGCTAGCAGACAAGCTGTTTGCTTTTTTGTGCTTGATATGGTAATTTTTAACAATTTTTTTGGCTTGAATAATCTGTTTGCCGCTTGCCATTGCATTGTTCATTTCTTCTAAGAACTTCTGGTCAAGCATACAATCGGCATCAATTATAACATAAGCATCGTATTTGTCAGGATAAAAAGAAAGAATATCTTTGAAACAAAAATCCAAAGCATCGCCTTTGCAGGTTTGGTTGCTTGCAATATGAACCGTTGCATTTGATTTCTTGGCAATTTCTATAGTAGGATCATTGCTTTCCTTTACTATAACATGAACACCAAAATGCTCTTTAGGATATGTTTGACGATTAAGACAATCTAACAAATCCCCAATTACCTTGCTTTCATTTCTGGCA
>DATCJR010000049.1 GCA_036562685.1 Clostridia bacterium
TATTGGACGAAAACTCGCTTCAACAGATGAGTTCTCCCTCGCTTCAACAAAGTTTATAATCCAACCATATTGGACGAAAACTTTGGACAATAGATTAACCTGTTCTAGCGTGGCTCTGTTTATAATCCAACCATATTGGACGAAAACTGATGATGTTTTCGGCTTCTCCGGGGTCGCAGGTTGGTTTTTAATTCAACCATATTGGACGAAAACTTCAGGTTAAAGCCTTGTGACACAACTGCTGCACAGGTTTTTAATTCAACCATATTGGACGAAAACCGATAACTTTGACCGCGGTTGGGCGTATGTTTACTTGGTTTTTAATTCAACCATATTGGACGAAAACGGAAGTAGCTATCAGGCAGCTTGTCCGACTTAATATTAGTTTTTAATTCAACCATATTGGACGAAGACTATTAAACTCTTTATCATTAATTGTTAGAGGGCGAGTTTTTAATCCAACCATATTGGACATATTTTTAATCTTTTTTAATGCATCAAAATTCGACATTAAATACAAAAAAATTTGACTTTTGAGTTGAAAAGATATAATTTACAAGTAGATAAGGTATTTTTAGGAGGATAAAACATTGAAAGTTTTAATCAGCAATATTGGAAATACTGATCCTTTCAGAGAATCAAAAGAAAAAAGTGAATCAAATGAAAAAAGAGAATCAAATGAAAAAAGAGATGGTGCCGCTTTACATATCGCAAGAGTTTATCAGCCTGATTTTATATATCTGATATCAACCAAAGAAATGTCTAAGCATAATACCACCAATACAAAAGTTCAAATTGAAAATCTATATAAAAAATTAAATAAAGAAGTAAAGATATCAATTATTAAGCTTAATGAAAATGATCCGTCTGATTTTGATGAAATGCATGTTTATGAAAAAATTCATCGAGAAATCTATGAAAAGCACAAAAATGATAAGATATATGTCAATATAAGTTCAGGTACGCCGCAGATGATGTTTGCAGCATGTCTTGACATCGTATCTAATGACAGGGGGTTTGTACCAGTTCAGGTAAAATCGCCTCAAAATGGAGCTAATACTAATATTCGTCATGTATCAAATGAAGAAGCACAAAAACCAAATGATAATTTGGACGATAAACCCGAATTCTTTGTCAACCGGTGTTGCGAACCTAATATTTTTGTATTTAGAAACAGCGTGTTAAAAGTTAAATTAAAAAAAGCTGTCAGTGCTTATGATTATATTACAGCTCTTGAGTTAATCAAAGATGTCTATTTGTATAAAGACTCAAAAGTATGCAAAATGCTTGATTTTGCTTATAAATATAATTCTATGGAAAATGACAGTGATTTTTACAAAAAAGCGCAAGAATTTGGGTTGCAATTAAATGAAATAGCTGATAATGAAATAAGGCTGATTGTTCAGGCGTTTAATGTGCTTAAGATAAAAGTTTATAGACAGGAATATGTTGATTTTTCTAACAGGATATCGCCTATATTGTTTTCGATAGCTAAGCATGTTTTTGTCAGTACACCTAAAGGTAAAGAATTATATGATAAGATTATAGAAATTGACGATAATGATGTAGAAATAATTAATTTTAAAAAAGCTGTTGAAAATGGCTTGATATTTAATAATAGGAAAAACGGTTATACATTTTTGGCTTTTAAGCATTTTGTAAAAATATTTGAAAAAGGCAATTACTCTAAGGTTGACAATAGAATATATGAGGGATTGCGTAAGTTTGAAGAAAAAGTAAGAAATAAGACTGCTCATTCTTTAAAACCGTTTACAAAAGTTTATATAGAAAGACTAACAGAAAACACTATAGAGAGTGTTTTAAATGATATAAATACATTGATTATAAAAGAATTTGAAATTAATACTCAAAATCTCAATTTCTTTGAGGAGATAAACAAACTTATAATTAATGAGATAGATATTATGAATGATAATATATCTATAAAATGATAATATATCTATAATATGATGAGATTTAATCGTTATTTTGGTCTTTTTTATAGCCTGTTATATCATTGAGCAATTCTTTTGCTTTATCAAGAAACTCATACGGAACATAAATTTTTAGATTTTCTAACTTTAGACCAAAATATGAGCGCACTCCGCTGCCAGATGGTATAGCAGAATAAGGAATGTTTTCTTCTTTCAAGATGCCGCCCATCATTTCGCCCCACATTGATCTGGTTTCAATCAAAAAGCAAAAATCATCATTTTGGGGACTTCTTAAATTTTCTTTGCCGCATATTCTGCAATAATTTTGCTCATTAATCATATGGCAATTTTCACAAAAATAGAGCATTTTATTCTCCCATATTTTGAAATCTTTAAACACATTATATCACATTAAATTATAATCAAAAAAACTCTAGTTAAGGCTTGGTTTCATTAATCATTATATTCGAAAAAATATTTTTTTAAATTCTCTAATTTAAATTTAAGTTTTTTTCCTATTCTTAATCTTCAAAAAACAAAAATTCTAAAAACTTTTTTTGGATTGATATTGACATTACAAATATATTGTGATATAGTGGTTATGTTAATCGGTTAACATAAATTATAATGCAGATCTTTTAAAAGCAGAATTTAAGGGGAAATCAATTTTACCCAAATTTATTATTAAAATATGGAGGAGAATAATGAAAAAAAGGGCATTAGTTTTGATACTTTTACTCTTATTTACATTACCTTTGATTGCATGCGGGAAAAAAGATGATAAAACTTATTACACTGTCAAGTTTTTAGACGGCGAAACTGTAATCAAACAAGTAAAAGTAGAAGACGGACAAAAAGTAGAGAGTTATGAACCGACTAAGGAAGGCTATGAATTTATTGACTGGTTCAGCACTCCTAGCAAAAATCATACATTTGATTTTGATCAAGAAATCAAGCAAAATACAATAGTATATGCTGGTTTTGCCAAAATACAGGCTGACACACGTACTTTCTATATAGTAGGCAGCGGCACAAGCAATATATTAGCTACCAATAGCTGGGGAACTAAAATTACTGATGCACATAAACTTACTAAAGCTGAAGATAAAAATGAATATACAATAACTTGCGATCTTTTAGCTGGCGATGAATTTCAGTTTGCGATAAACAGCAGCTGGCACAATAAGCGTGGATATGGATATTTGAAAGAAACCAAGTTGTCAGACGGAACAGTTGTATTTTCAGGAGCTGGCGGTGGTTTGGGTGAAACAAACGCTAAAGGAAAGAACATAAAAGTTGAACTTTCAGGAAATTATACTCTAAAGCTTAAAACATACCCCGCTGAAGATTTCTATAATACTTCAGATTCGTCATATACCGAAGCTAATAAAGAAGTATATAATGTAGGCACATACGACAAAATCGAATGGGTAAGAAACGGCGATCCTCAAGAAACATCAAATGTTACTGTTAACTATTATATAAAAGGTTCCGGAATTACCGAATGGAAAGATGTATTTAGTTCTGTTACATCCTTTACACAAGGTGATAATGGCTTGTTTACATTTACTGTATATCTAAAACAAGGCGAAGAATTCTTGTTCATGTCAGGAAATACAGTAAACGGAGTTGTTTCTGCTGGTTCTAAGTTTATTAATTATGCTAATTTGGATGATGCTAGCAAAGATTTGTTTACCAATAACAACGGCAATCTTATAACAAAGGCAGCCGGAACATATACCTTTGTTTATAGTGAAGAGACTGACAAACTTAGCGCTACTTTAGATACAGAAAAAGTACCTGAAGCTAGAGATTATTATCTTGACGGTACGTTTGCAGGTGCATGGGGTGATACATTGTATGGTCCAGCAGGCGAAAGAAAAACAGGAAGCCAAGGTGAAGGCAGCTACTTGTTTATAGACGATTACAAACTTATCGAAACAGAAGAAGGTTCAGGCATTTATCAGATTTTAGGTGTTGAGTTGTCTGCTAATTCAGAATTTATAATTCAAAGTTATAAAGCAGGTGCAACTGAGCCAGGAATTTGGAATACTGACGGTTATAACTTCTTAGGCGTTTATAATTTCAGTAATTTGGTGTCAAATAATAACTTTGAAGCTGTTAATATTAGCACAAAGAATCTTAACATCAAAGTTAAAACCGCAGGCACTTATAATATTGTCTTTAATTCTTATACACAGCTTATTACTGTTACTGCTGCAGCTTGATTTAAAACGAGGTAACTTCATAATAAACAATAATCCCGCCGTCAATAAAGGGCGGCGGGATAAGTTTATAAGCTAGATTTTTATAAAATGTTCGGGATTTTGAATTGCAGTACGGTTGATAGCGTTTTGAATACAGTTTAATATGCTTTTTGCTCGTTTATCGTATATATTTTCATCTACGTACTTATAAACGTTGTATTCTGTAGTCTTTTCAAACAAGCCCAAAAGAGAAGAATGCGCAATCAAAATGTTTTTGTGTTTGGGCTTGAGAGTTACTGCATCGCTAAGGTCATGATAAAAAAGAACATCATCAAAAATCTCGGATATGCTTTTTTTCAGCTCAGCATTTGCCAAGTCAGGGCAAATAAATGTATATGGTGAATTAAAGTATGTTTGAGCAGCTGTTTTCATCTTTGCATAATCAAAGATCACCTGATAAAAGACAGGATCGTCCAAAAGACTGTCAACAACGATAATGGGTATGAAGTTTTCGTTGCTTAATGCGTAAAATTCTTCCCTAGAAAAATCAATACACAAACATGCATCAGCATTGATTTGGGCAACGGATTTATCAGGCAGATAAGATAATATATGATTGTCATTTTGTTGAGATAATGCTTTGCTGAAATGCTGCAAAAAACACAAAGTTTCCACTTCTTGCCAAAAACATGTACTTTTTGAAGTGCGCACAGCAATAATGTTTTGAACATTCTTGCTTGACAAATTGACGGCATGAAGATTGGGCGAATAATTCAAAAAGTTTATTGCATGCAAAACTTTTTTTCTCGTAGCCTCAGAAACGTGTTTGTCTTTTACGCCGTTTATGACATAGGATACGGTCGCGACAGAAACTCCTGCCATACGTGCGACATCTTTATTTGTAGGTCGTTTTTGCATAGCAATATTATACGTTTTAACAAGTTTTTTGTCAATATAAAACGGTTAACCAAAGATTTTTAGGAGTGGGTATGAACAAAGAAGCTATATTTCATATGCCTGATAGTAAATTCTGTTTTGCTGCGGATGAAAAAACCGTTGTCTTGCGTCTTAGGACATCAAAATCAGATAAGTTTGATTATGTAGGCGTTATATATGGCAGCAAATATGAATTCCATGAAAAACAACATGAACAAGAACTAAAAAAACAATATACGGATAATTACTTTGATTATTACATAACCCAAATCAGTTTAGATGATGTAAGGTTTGTTTATATATTTAAAATAGTAGAAAATGGCATAGTTAATTATTATTGCGAAGAAGGAATCAGCCAAGAGTATGATTTTTCGCTGGCATATATGAATGCTTTTCAGCTGCCTTATATCAATTTTGCTGATATTCATCATGTCGTGCCATGGATGAGAAAAGCGGTATTTTATGAAATATTTATTGACAGGTTTTATCGCGGAGATCTGAATAAAAAAGACGATTATATAAATCTAAAATGGGGAGAGATACCTAATCCCAAAAGCTTTGCTGGAGGCGATCTGAAAGGAATAACTCAAAAACTAGATTACCTAAAAGATTTGGGTATTAACGCTCTGTATCTTACGCCAATATTTTGTTCGATATCCAATCACAAATACGATATTTATGATTATTTTAATGTTGATCCTCAATTTGGCGGCAATGAAGCATTTAAAGATTTGGTAAATCAAGCTCATCGCGCAGGCATACGCATTGTTTTGGACGGCGTATTTAATCATTGCAGCGAACTTTTGCCTCAATTTCAGGATGTTTTAAAAAATGGAAAAAATTCGCCATATTTTGACTGGTTCATCATAAGAGGCGAAAAGCCCGATCCGAAAAATCTTAATTATGAATGCTTTTCTTCATGCAGTTATATGCCAAAATTTAATACTTCCAATCCAGACGTTCAGAAATTTTTGTTGGATATTGCGGTCTATTGGATTAAGGAGTATGATATTGATGGATGGCGGCTTGATGTAAGTGACGAGGTCAGCCATGATTTTTGGAGAGTTTTTCGCAAAACAGTAAAACAAGTTAAAGAGGATTGTGTCATCATAGGGGAAAATTGGCATGATGCTTATCCATATTTGCATGGCGATCAATATGACAGCATTATGAATTATGCGTTTACAAAAGCCAATATGGATTTTTTTGTAAAAGGTAGTATTTCTTCACAAGAATTTGCAGAAAGATTAAGCAGAATTTTGATGTGCAATACCGATCAGGTCAATTTTATGATGCTAAATCTTTTAGACAGTCATGACACGCTTAGATTTTTGACTCAACTAAATGAAAAAACCGATAAGCTGATTTGTGCGCTAGCGGTAATGTTTATGTTTGTGGGAGTGCCTTGTATTTATTACGGAACTGAAATCGGAATGGTGGGCGGTTATGATCCTGATTGCCGACGAACTTTTGATTGGCAAAAGGCTGATAAAGAAACACCGCTTTTTAGTATCACAAAAGCATTGATTAATCTAAAAAGCCGAAGCGAATTGGTGTATGGACAGATAAGATTGAGTTCATATAACGATTTGTTTATATTGGAAAGATTTTATCAAAACAAAAAACTGCGTCTGACGCTCAATAACGGCTTAGATAATAAAAGTTATTCTTCTGAAGGCACAGTTTTAGTTTCTCATAATTTAATAAGCGAAAAGTTGAATTCTTTTGGCTTTGTAATTGAGGAGGTGGAGTAAGGTGAAAAAAATTATTGCTGCAATAGTTGCCCATATTTTTTTGATATTTGGGATTATTGTAGGAATAGGAATTTTTAGTGAAACCAAAGCAAATGAGGGAATAATCAAATTTACAGGGGAACTTGAAAGAAATGTAACCTTAAGAATTTTGGAAAACGATACTGCGATAAAGCAGGGGTATTTTCAAGAATTGCTAGATGCTTTTAACGCCGCTTATGCTGAATATGGCATTACTGCCGTTGATGCCAATATGGATCAATATTCTGACCTTGAAAATGACGGACCTTACGGTTATGGTCCTGACGTGTTGTATCAGGCCAATGACAGACTGATGAAATATGTAGAAGGAAAGCATATTCAGCCGCTTCCTGTTGAGACTCTTGAATGCTTTGATAATATTGACCAAAAATCATGGGATGCATACAGGGCAGTGATTGAAGGAGAAGAATATTATTTTGGCGTACCTGTCAACATTCAGGGTCCTTTGATGTATTACCGAAAAGACTTATTGCCTGAAAATTGGCAAACAGAATGGGACGACAATAAAAATAATATTCCAGATATGCTGGAAAATTGGAACGATATGTATAAATTTTCTTTGATAAGAAAACAGCAAGGAAAATTTGGATATATGCGTTCATTCAAGGAACCGTATTTTTCATTTGGATATTTGTTTAGCTATGGCGGATATATCTTTGGCAACAACAATACAGACTACTCTGATATCGGTTTAAGCAAAGGCGAAGCTGAAAAGGGTGCGTGGGTGATAAAACAATTAGCGTCTATGATGAATGAATGGTGTATAGACGATACCATAACAGTTAACGCTTATGCAAAAATAGGCAATGGAGATTATTTTGCTACAGTAACCACTCCTGATGTCTATACATTATTTATTGACCAAATGGTGCTTAACGGTATGAGCCGTCAGCAAGCGATTGAAAATCTAGGTATTACGTCTATGCCAGCTTTGCCTTTGAGCGGCGATTTGACACAAGAAAATCCCGAGCTTATTCCTAATATAATGATGGGCGGTATTAATGGTTATGCCATAAGCTCATATACAAAAGCGCCTAACGCTGCATTGGCTTTTGTAAATTTTGCTACGAGTTATGAGATGATTTTACGCAGAAACCAATTATTAGGCATTGCTCCTGCAAGAGTAGATGTTGCAAAAGATGTGGGAGGACTTTCAGAAATAATCAACCAAAACCTTTCGCTTGGATATTACGAAATAATGCCTTCAATAAAAGAAACAGCTCAGATTTGGACTCCTGCTGAAACTTTGTTTTCGGATATAGCAAAGGATGCATTTAGAGAAAAAAATGAAGTCAAATATACTACCTTAGCTTCATATAAAGCAGCATTGCAAAAAGTCGATAAGCAGATATATGATGCGATTCATACTTTGCAGTAAGGGGAAGATGTATGGAAACTACATATAACAAAAAGAAAGGCAACATAAAAGAATTTTTCAAAAATGCAGATTGGCGCGTTGCTTGTTCGGGAATTTTTATGGGACTTGGGCAATTGATGTATAAGCAATTTGCCAAAGGACTGCTGTTTTTGGTTTTTCAAGTAGCAGCAATCTTGTTTTTTGTGTTTTGGGGCGCAAAAGATTTGGCGGGATTGATAACTTTGGGCACAGTAAAAGGAAACGCTTGGTACAATATAAAAGGCGATAATTCAGTTCTTATGCTTATAAGAGGACTATTGTCGTTGATAATACTGATCTTTTATTTTATGGTTTATATCGCCAATTTGAAAGATGTTTTTAAAACACAAAAGAAAATATCTGAAGGAAAAGCTCCTATAAGTTTTTTGCAAGAATTAAAAGATCTTTTTGATAAAAACTTTTACCGCACCGCTTTGTTTTTGCCTATACTGGGTGTTTGCATTATAAATGTTCTTCCTATAATTTTTATGATATTGATTGCTTTTACCAATTATGGGGGGAATATTGTTCCGCCTGAGCTTGTAGATTGGGTAGGGTTTGCAAACTTCAAGAAATTAATCGTGTTAGGACAATTTGCGCCGACTTTTCTAAAGATTTTGTTATGGAATATGATATGGGCTATAGTATCCACAGCAATTAATTATTTTGGCGGATTAGGAGTTGCCTTGTTGTTTAACAGCAAATGCGTAAAAGGCAAAGCCTTCTGGCGTGCGTTTCCTATATTGGCTTATGCTGTCCCTGGATTTATAACTTTGCTTGCTTTCAAATTTATGTTCAGTTATGGCGGTCCTATCAATCAGATAATAACGGCGGCGGGAGGAAAAGCGATAGGCTTTTTGGACATAGATGCAAAATGGATCGCTAGAGGTATTGGTTTTGGCGTAAATGCATGGTTATGTATTCCTACAAGCATGTTGCTTGCAACCGGTATTTTGGGAAATATGAATGAAGATTTGTATGAAGCGGCCAAAATAGACGGAGCTGGTCCTTTTAGACAGTTTATATCAATTACCTTGCCTTTTGTGTTATTTGCTACAATGCCTGTTTTGATATCGCAATTTATAGCTAATTTTAACAACTTTGGTATTTTCTATTTTCTGCGTGAAGGATTGATTATTGACGGTTATTTTCTGGCGAGTGATACAGACTTGTTGATTAACTGGCTATATAATTTGTCAATTAACAATAACTATTATTCAATAGGTGCAGCGATAAGCATTATCATATTCTTAATTACATCTGTACTTTCATTGGTTGTATATACCTTGTCGCCTAGTTATAAACAGGAGGATAACTTCAGATGATACAGAGCATTACTAAAAAAAGAGCAAAAAAAATAAAAGCCTCTTATATAGTCAATAGTACATTTATATATTTGGGCATAATTATTATAAGCCTTATATTCTTATTTCCTGTTTTATGGCTGGTGCTTGCATCTTTTTCAGACTCAGGCTCAATGTATTCATTTAACGGCTTTTTCCCAAAAAAATACAGCCTGAATAGTTTTAAAACATTGTTTACAGATGTCCAATTATATAATTATCCAAGATGGTTTTTAAACACTTTGTTAATTTCAACCGTAAGCAGTATAGTTGGAACATTTTTAGTGATATTGACTGCATACACAATAAGCCGTTTCAGATTTCCTAGCAGAAAAAAGCTGATGAAAGGTACCTTGGTGCTTGGAATGTTCCCTTCTTTTATGAGCATGATAGCTGTTTATCTTCTTATGACGCAATTTAATCTCGTTGACAAGCCATTAGGTCTTGCTCTTATTTATGCTGCCGGTGCTCCTATGGGATATTTGACTCAAAAAGGCTTTTTTGATACGATTTCAGGTTCTATAGAAGATGCCGCGCGCATAGACGGCGCAACTAATTTTAAAGTTTTTATAAAAATTATCCTCCCGATGTCTAAACCCATTTTAGTATATACACTTCTTACACAGTTTGCGTGGCCGTGGAGCGATTTTATACTACCAAAATTATTGCTAAAACATAAAAAGTATTATACGGTCGCAGTAGGACTTATGACCCTTGGAGATGATGAATTTGCGCGTTTTGCAGCAGGCTCGATTTTTATAGCGGTTCCTATAATCATATTATATTTCTCATTGGCAAAATTCTTGATAAAAGGAATTGCTTCAGGCGCTGTAAAAGAATAAAATGCAAAATAATAATGATTGATAAACAGCTGTTTGCAAAAAAAGGATAAGATTAATATCTTATCCTTTTATATTTTAATTTTCTTCGTTCAGATTTTAACTGCAGGTAGCCGCTTTTTGTTTAGTTTTTCCGAACTTAACAGTCATATCCATATATAACGCTTTCATATAATTAATTATATCTAAATATGCAAGGAGTATTGTATGGAAAACTTTGATCTTTATCAGGATATAGCAACCCGCACTAATGGCGATATATATGTGGGTGTTGTGGGACCGGTAAGAGCAGGCAAATCGACATTCATAACCAAGTTTATGGAATCGCTGGTTATTCCAAATATAGCCAACAAAAACGTAAAAGAGCGCACTATTGACGAGCTTCCTCAGGCGGCTGCAGGCAAGACCATCATGACAACTCAGCCCAAATTTATCCCCAATGAAGCTGCCAAAATCAAAATTCGAGACAATATCGAAATCAAAGTCCGCATGGTTGACTGTGTGGGTTATCTTGTTGACGGGGTTCAGGGACACAAAGAAAACAGCAAGCCGCGTCTTGTAAAAACGCCGTGGAGCGATGCCGAAATGCCCTTTGAAGAGGCTGCCGAACTCGGAACAAGAAAGGTCATAACCGAACATTCTACTATCGGTATATGCATAACCAGCGACGGTTCGATAGGAACAGAAATTCCCAGAAGCGCTTATGTAAAGGCGGAAGAAAAAGTCGTTGCCGAGCTGAAAGCGACAGGCAAGCCGTTTTTGATTATTCTCAATACAACCAATCCTTTGTCATCCGAAACGACTAAGCTAAAAAATGCTTTGTCCGAAAAATATAATACTTCTGTTTTGGCTATTGATGTTCTTAATCTTAAGATAGAAGAAATCAATCTTATCCTAGAAACTGTTTTGCTTGAATTTCCGATAAGAACATTAGAAATAGAAATGCCCAACTGGATGCAGACATTATCGCCTGACAATTCGGTAATAAAAGATGTGCTTAAGTTTACCAATGAATTGGCGACCAAGATGTGTAAGATGCGTGAATACGCAATAGGCGAAATGATGGAAATAGGCAATCCACACCTTGAAAAGCCCAATGTATCCAATGTCAATTTGGGCGAAGGCAAAGTTGTTTATAGCATAACGCCCAAAGACAATCTGTTCTTCTCTGTTTTGAGCGAAGAATGCGGCTGCGAAATTGACAGCGATTTCAAATTGATGTCATACATAAAACAGGTTGCGCATTCTAAGAGCACTTACGAAAAATTAAAAACAGCGCTTGAAGAAGTTGAGCAAAAAGGCTATGGCGTAGTAAGTCCGTCTTTGGATGAAATGACTTTGGAAGAACCCGAAATAGTCCGCCAGGGCAGCAGGTTTGGCGTAAGACTAAAAGCGAGCGCACCGTCATTGCATATAATGAAAGTTGATCTGGAAACTGAGGTAAGCCCTATTGTAGGAACAGAACAGCAAAGCGAAGATTTGGTAAGATATCTGTTGTCTGAGTTTGAAAACGATCCTAAGGGCATATGGGAAACCGAAATGTTTGGAAAATCCTTGCACAAACTTGTCAAAGAAGGTCTTACCAATAAGCTCAATGCAATGCCGCAGGAAGCCCAGAAAAAAATGCGCAAGACTCTCTCTAGAATTGTCAATGAAGGACGCGGCGGCGTAATCTGTATCTTGTTGTAATGACAAGGGGGAAGATAACATAAAAAAGAGGCAGGCTGTAAGCTTGCCTCTTTTTAATTACAGCTGTTTTATATGATTTTTTAGTTTAATAATTTTTCAAAAAATATAATTGACATTTTATTGTCAATATAATTGACAACGCATTATCAATGATGATATAATTAAAATCGATATAAATGGTACCGAATTGTATATATGAGGGGAGAAATGAACGGTTATAAGTCATTTTCAATTGCCTGTGTACAGAGATTGCCTAGCTATCTTAATTATTTGAAAAACAAACAAAAAGAAGGTGTAGAGTATATCAGCACTGTTACTATGGCAAATGATCTTAATCTAGCTGCAATAACCGTAAAAAAAGATTTGCAGCAGGTATCGAGCACAGAAGGAAAACCCAATGTAGGTTTTTGTGTGGCGCGCTTGATAAAGGACATTGAAAGTTTTTTAGGCTTTGATAATACAAAAGATGCGGTGCTTGTGGGCGCGGGAAGTTTGGGAAGCGTGCTTTTATCATATAACGGTTTCCAAAAATACGGGCTTAATATAGTCGCTGCTTTTGATATAGACCCTGAAAAAATAGACACCGAAATACACGGCAAAAGGGTCTTTGACCTGAACAGAATGACGGGGCTGGTTAAAAGAATGGCGATTCATATAGGCATAATAACTGTCCCCAAAGACTGCGCCCAAAGCATATGCGATATGATGGTTGAAGCGGGCATAAGAGCTATTTGGAACTTTGCGCCAGTCAGCTTGACAGTTCCTAACGATGTAGTTGTACTTAATGAAGATTTGGCGTCATCGTTGGCGGTGTTGTCCAAAAAGCTAAAAGAAATGTTAATGTGATTCAAATTTATTTTAGGAGATATATTTGCATGAAAGATTATGAAATCGTAGACAGTGTAGAAAAGCTAGAGGCTACACTTAATAAGGTAAGACTGGCACAGCAGGAATATGCGCAGTTTACCCAAGAACAGGTTGACAAAATTTTCTTTGCGGCGGCGGTTGCTGCCAACAGTCAGAGAATACCGCTTGCAAAGATGGCTGTGGCCGAAACAGGCATGGGCGTTGTAGAAGACAAGGTCATAAAAAATCATTATGCTTCTGAATATATTTACAATGCCTACAAAGATGTAAAAACTTGCGGATTAATCGAAGAAGACAAAGAACAGGGCATCAAAAAGATTGCAGAGCCTTTAGGCGTAATAGCTGCGGTTATTCCTACCACTAACCCGACTTCAACAGCTATTTTCAAAACACTGCTCGCTCTAAAAACCCGAAACGGAATAATTATCAGCCCTCATCCAAGAGCAAAAAACAGCACAATCGCAGCAGCAAAAATTGTGCTTGAAGCTGCAATAAAAGCAGGCGCACCCGAAAACATTATCGCTTGGATTGATGTTCCTTCTTTGGAATTGACCAATATGGTTATGAAAGAAGCTGACATCATTTTGGCTACCGGCGGTCCTGGCATGGTAAAAGCGGCATATTCAAGCGGAAAACCTGCTTTAGGCGTAGGCGCAGGCAATACTCCCGCTATCATAGACGATTCAGCGGATATTGTTTTGGCGGTTAACTCAATTATTCATTCCAAGACATTTGATAACGGATTGATTTGCGCTTCCGATCAGTCGGTTATCGTTTTGAAAGAAGTATATGACAAGGTAAAATCAGAATTCAACGCGAGAGGCTGCTATTTCCTTGATGAAGAAGAAACTCAATAAGTAAGAAAAACTATAATAATTAACAATGCTTTGAATGCCAAAATCGTAGGTCAATCGGCTTATAAGATTGCAACGCTTGCAGGAGTGGAAGTACCTCAAAACACCAAGGTATTGATAGGCGAAGTAGAAAGGGTGGATTTGTCAGAAGAATTTGCGCACGAAAAATTATCGCCTGTACTTGCTATGTATAAGGC